>JAYWIG010000373.1:0-5647 GCA_043789035.1 Betaproteobacteria bacterium | reverse complement strand
TCGATCTTATCGCGAATTCGAGCGACTAACACTGACATGGCCTTGGCCTTGTTACGATGCTGTGATCTATCGTCCTGACACTCCGCCACCGTACCCGTCGGCAGGTGGGTGATCCGGACGGCGGATTCGGTTTTGTTAACGTGCTGACCACCGGCACCGGAGGCTCTATATACGTCAATGCGTAGCTCATCCGGGCTAATGGTGATGTCTTCTATCTCATCGGCCTCTGCTAGTACCGCAACCGTGCATGCTGAAGTATGAATTCGACCTTGAGTTTCCGTGGCGGGTACACGCTGTACCCTGTGCCCACCGGATTCAAACTTCAGTTGCGAATAGACGGCATTGCCCTCGATGCGCACGACTACCTCTTTGTAGCCGCCAATTTCTGATTCACTCACGCTCATGAGTTCGGTTTTCCACTTTTTGCGCTCGGCAAACTTGAGATACATTTTGAGCAAATCACCGGCGAACAAAGCCGATTCATCACCGCCCGTACCGGCGCGAATTTCGAGCAATACATTGCGATGATCGTTAAGATCTTTAGGCAGCATTAGGCGTTCAAGCGTTGTGAGCGCAACGAGCTGTTTTTCCGTCGCAGCGGTGAGTTCTTCGGCGGCAAACTCTGCCATTTCAGGGTCGCTCGCCATGCTTTGCGCCTCAGCTATATCTGCCGAGGCTTTACGCCAATCGTTGAATTTGTCCATGAGTTGGGTTAGCTCAGCGAATTCGCGATTAATTTTTCGATAATGGTCAATATCGCTAGCAGCGTTTTCGCTGGACAAAAGCCGATTGACTTCAGCCAGCCTCAGCTCGCTTCGTTCGAGCTTGGCCTGCATTGAAGGTTTCATCTACTGTTCTTTGGAAGTGGTGTGCGGGGTGTGGTGCGCAGTATGCCCAATGTCAGGCGGCAGAATCTTGTCGATGAGCGATTGCAGAGGCTCTTCGATCTGTCCGGTTGAGGACTGCACAAGCCTAGTTGGGCCATGCAAAAACTTGGCGGTCAGAGCGTTGGCCAAGGCTTTCAATACGGCATGAGGGTCGTCGCCTCTAGCAAGCAACTTTTCCGCTTTTGCCAGCTCTGCAGTTTTGAGTGCTTCGGAGCGCAAATGCAACTCTTTAATCAACGGTACGGTTTGCCGAGTCCCCAACCATTGCATATAGCCCTGAACTCGCGAATCGATAATGACTTCAGCTTCCGCAACGGCTGCGTGGCGATTGGCAACGCCGGTATTCACCAAACGACCTAAATCATCGACGGTATATAAGAATACGTCATCGACTTTGGCAACTTCAGGCTCAATATCGCGCGGCACAGCCAAGTCGACCATAAAGAAGGGTTTGCGACGTCTTTGTTTTAGCGCACTCTCAACCATGCCCTTGCCAATTAAAGGCAGAGTGCTGGAGGTACAAGAAACAATAATGTCGAATTGATGCAGATTTTCTGCAATGTCGGCTAAGCGCTGCGTTTGAGCACCAATTTTCTTGGCGAGCAGCTCACCTCGCTCCATGGTGCGATTAGCGATTACCATGGCTTTCGGGTTTTGGGCTGCAAAGTGCGTAGCTGTTAGCTCAATCATTTCGCCCGCACCAATGAACAATACCTTGGTCTGGCTTAAATCTTCGAAGATTCGCTTGGCTTGCCGAACAGCAACTGCCGCCAATGACACTGAATGCGCACCGATTTCCGTCGATGAGCGAATCTCTTTGGCAACGGAGAAGCTACGCTGGAAAAGTTGATGAAGATGAGTGCCTAGCGAGCCAGCATCTTGCGCTTGGCGGGCAGCTTCTTTCATCTGGCCCAAAATTTGAGGCTCACCAATCATCATGCTGTCTAAACCAGCAGCTACCCGAAATGCATGACGAACTGCTTCAGAATCTGGCCGCGCATACAAATGCGAATGCAATGACGAGGCATCAAGCTGCTGACGCGTCGAGATCCATTGGGCAATTTCGCCCTTGGCCGATACTGGGTCGGGTGTAGCACAGTAAATTTCCATGCGATTGCAGGTCGAAAGAATAGCCGCCTCCGGAAGCAATAACTTCATGCTTCGAGTCAGATCGGCCAACGTGTCCTTGAGTTTATCGCCGGGAAAAGCGACTTGCTCGCGCAATGAAAGTGGCGCAGTTGTGTGGTTAAGGCCTAAAGCCAATAGCTGCATCCAACGATTATTGTGGAAAGCGCGGCTTGCCGCAAATGAATTCCATCAAAAACTTCAAAAAGGCTTGGTTATTTGTTCTTGTCTATGACAAAGCAATTGGCAAAGACATGACGAAGTAACATCCCTGAGGCTTATTTCGTCGTACCTGCATGGCACCACCATGGCGGTTTGCAACAAGATTGACAAATGTCAGCCCTAGGCCAACTCCGTGAATATTTTCATCTGCACGCCAGTAGGGCTTGAAGACGTTTTCAATTTGCGAATCAGCAATGCCCACGCCGTTGTCAGCAATCGAGATATGAATCAGCAGGTCAATTTGTTCGGCCGATAGAGTAATTGTTGAGTTATTCGGGCTAAATTTAATGGCATTATCGATTAAGTTAATCAATGCTCGGCGAATAAGGTGAGGGTCACCTTGAATGGCTAAATCATCATTATTAAGTTCTTGCTGAATGCGAATACCTTTTGCATTGGCGGCTGCCCAGCAACTATCACTACTTTCGGCCAGAATACTTTCTACAGAAATTGGTTCCGAACGTAAGGCCGCAGACTCCGCCCTAGCAAGTTGCACTACACCGTCAGCTAGTTCTAGCGTTCTTTCCGTTTGGGTTTTGATATTTTTAATCCACGGCAGGTTCTGATCTATCTTTGTTTGCTGCTGCAAGATGCTCAAAATACTGACTTGTGGTGAGCGCATGTCGTGCGACAAGAACCGCATCATTTGGTCACGCTCGCGCTGGGTTCTACGAAGAGTTGTGACGTCGACTAGTTGGTAAAGCCATAATTTTGAACCCGTGGCTCCATCGTGCGTGGGCTCGAAGCTTTGAAGTCGCAATAACCAACTATGGTCATTCCAAAAATACTCTTTACCGTCTTCTAGCGTTATTTCGCCAAAGTGCTGCATCAACCAATTGGCCAGCGGTTCGTTTTGCCCTTCAGGAAGCGGGAAAAACCGCTGTGCTGCTAAATTGCTTAGTAGCGGCCTATCGTTGGTATCGCCAACCCAGACAGGATAAGGAATGCCGTCGATGACCTGGCTCAAAAAGTCTCTCAAAGCTAAAGCATAGTCAGCCGCCTCGTGTAATGCCTGAAGGCTTCTTGCTATCGGCTCTACTGGAAGCGAACTTTCTGGCATGTTCGGTAATCTAACGGGGCTACTTGCAAGCTGCTTTGCTCTCTCAGAAAGCCTACTAAACGATGCTTCTAAGCGCCGCCAACTCCATAAGGGATAGGCAAGTACTGTGACGATGATAAGGGCACCAGGCGCTAACCATATTCCGTTACGGAGCGCCACCAATGTGGCAAGCAAAATGCCAAACAAAACGAAGCCGGTCGCGAAAATGGCCGGGCGGGGGCGCAGTCGATACAGTGCCACCATGACCGCGAAGAGAATTGCAAACGAGAACGCTTGATGGGTTGAGAAGTCGAGCATTTTGATGGTTGTGTTGTTCAATAGCGCGCTTGTGGCCACAGCATGGAGCTCGACGCCCGCTGATAGCGCCCCTCGATTTGCTAATGCGTTTGCATAGCTGTCGCCTAGCCCCCTTGCGGTTGCGCCAATGAGAACAATTTTGTCCTTGAAGACAGAGGCATCCAATTCGCCGCGCAGGACTTGCGCATACGAAACGCGCGGAATGTTGCCGTTGATTGCAGGCAAGATTACATAATTCTGTTGAGGCCAAGTCGCTGTTGCAACTGCTGCGTCTCGAGCCGTTGTGTCGCTGGTGCTTTTATCTGCTAGTAGCTCGGAGACTGCGTTGAATCCACCTTCGGACAGAAATAAACCCCGCACTACTCCATCGTTGTCGAGAGAAAATTGGGCGTGCCCCAAGCCCTTTGCAGCTTTTCCAATTCTGGGGACGGGATAGATCGGGGCAAAGCTGCCTGATGCATTCTGTTGAGGCGCTACCGGAAGAAAGACTTTGCCATGCTTGGCGATGGATCGCCCGAGTAAATCATCACTCGCAGAAGGTTCAGGAAACAGCACATCCAGTAGCACGCTGTTATTCGTTTTTGCTAAATATTCGATTAATTTGCTGTGAATTTCTCGATTCCAAGGCCAACGTCCCAATTGCCCTAAACTCGCTTCATCAATGGCAATCAGAATGAGCTTCTCATTCAATGGTTTCGCTAGTAATCGATTACTTGTATCGAGAATAGCGTTATTAAAAAAATTGATCGAACTACTGCGTGCCCCAACCTCAGTCTGATTAGCGGGGCTGCTTTTGGGTAAAAACAAAAACAAGAGAATACCCAACAGGCCTACTAGCGCCACCCATTCAATGATGGCTCGGTTAACCCAATTTGGACGGTGAGTTGCGCTACCGGCCAAGGATTAGAGGCGAATCGTCACCAGTACGAATCGAATTTCCATAGGTATCCCTAACTGGCTCGACCATGGTGATATTCATCACCGGCCCAAAGGGTACTGCGTCTGGCTTAAAGCCTTCGAGAATGTAACGGGTTTTGATAAAGTAATTTCCAGCACGAAGGTTAAAGCGTGCCGGCGATGCAGATAGCGTTTTTATCTCAAGCGCATTTTTGAAGTCCGCGTCTTTCGCTAAATAAACTTCTAACTGGCTACCTTTTTCACTTAGTTCAATGTCGGAGTTTAGCTCAACGATGTCGTCTTTTGTCTTAGGAACGGGAGATTTCGGTGCTGCTTTTAAATCAATATGTTTGGCATCAGAAAAAGGCCCTTGCTTGTCTTTGTCGATGGAAGCGACTCTCCAAAATGTTTTGCCTAGGGTTAGCTGGAGATCTGCTTGTCTCGATGTCGTGGTGTTGTCAAGAATGGGGTTCTTAAAGTCTTCGCTTTTCGCCGCTTGAAGGCGATAAGAAATGCCGGGTGTGTTGAGCCAAGAAAGCGTCGTGGTCGCTTTATAAACCGCAGTCGCGTTTGGTGGGTCCATACCATCGGGCGCAACTGGGCGGGCTTGTACATTGACCTTAGCGCTTGCTGTTTGGCCTTCGATCAAATTGCCGCTAATCGCTTTGATTCGAATAAAGTGCTCACCGTCGTTTTCACTCACTAAGAAAAATTTAGAGCTTTGAGCGATATTTTCGTAAAGCAATTTCTCGAACGTGCCGTCACTCGCGACTTGAACTCGATAAGTTGCGGCACCGGCAATGGCTGGAAATTGCAATGTTGAAATGGTTTTAGTGACGTCCTGCGGAAAAGTAGCCGTGGAAATTTGAGGTAACAAAGCCTCAGGTTTCGAAAGCGTTCCAGCGCTATTTACACTAGAGCCGAATCCACTGGGAACGCCTTCTTTTGTATTACTCTTTACACCAACCCAGTCAACATTGCCCGTGCCAACGTCCACAGATGCATGATCTGCGGACATTCCAGTGCTCGGGTTCGCAAGGGATACTCCGAAATTAGTGCCTCGGACCGCGGCGGTTGCGCCAGGCGTTAGAACGTCAAAAGAGCGTTTGCGTTTTTCTGAAACGATTGCTTCCACACGGCCTTTTTCTAACCGAACTCG
>JAYWIG010000372.1:0-5649 GCA_043789035.1 Betaproteobacteria bacterium | reverse complement strand
AAAGGCCGTACCAACTTACGCAACCACCGAAAGCTCGCAATTGCCGACGGACAACTCGCAAACGCAAGGATGTGGAGCGGCGGTAGAAATTTAAGTGCTGAGTACTTTCACGGCGTGCCTCCGGCGCCGGCTTGGCAAGATTTGTCTTTTGATATTTCGGGTGCTATTACTTGGCAAGCAAAAGCTCTTTTCGACACCGATTGGAACTTTGCAACCGGCAATCGCACTACAGAACCGCATAACTTATTATTTGCAGAAAAATACGATAACCAAGGTGCACAGCTTGTTGCTTCAGGGCCAGACCAAATTGACGATACTGTTTATTCACTATTGGTAACTGCCGCTTACCAATCGCAAGAAAAAATACTGCTCGTCTCACCTTACTTTGTTCCAGATTCCGCCCTGCTATTGGCGCTATGTTTAGCGGCGCGGCGCGGCGTAAAGGTTGATTTATTGATCCCACAAAAATCCAATCATCCGATATCAGACTTTGCCCGCAACCGTTCAATTAGATCGCTTTCGCAGGCCGGTGCAAGTATTTGGCTTAGCAATAAAATGCAGCACGGCAAACTCGCAGTTTTCGACAATGTTTTGGCACTTGCAGGTTCAGCCAATATCGACAATCGAAGCCTTTTTATTAATTACGAGCTCATGGTGGCCTTCCACACCGAGCTCGACGTCAACCAGTTTGCCGCTTGGTTTTATAAAGAGCGCGAAAACGCAACGCTCTATGAGTGCACAAAACCCGGTTTGCTGCGTGATTTAGCCGAAGGAATGACTTTATGGGTGGGCTTCCAACTGTAAAACTACTCGCCCGGTGATCTCGCCTGCGCGCATTTGATCCAACACATCATTGACATCCTCTAGCTGTGCAATTGTGTGTTCGCAAACAATTAGACGCCGAGCAGCAAGCGATAGGGTTTCTTGCAAGTCTTGCCGGGTACCCACGATTGAGCCAACTATTCTGATGCCCTTCAAGACTAACTCGAAAATAGGAATCGGCAACTCTTCTGGCGGAATACCGACGATGACCATAGTGCCACCGCTATTGAGTGAATCAAAGGCTGCACGAAACGCCTTTGCCGACACCGCAGTCGCGATAACGATGTCCACGCCACCCAAGCTTTTCACTGTCTTAGCAACGTCTTTGCTCATTGCATTGATAGTTTCATCAGCCCCGAGTTTTCTGGCCAGCTCAAGCTTATCGTCGCTTATATCAACTGCGATGATTCTTGCACCGGTTACTTTTGCATATTGCAGGGCCATGTGCCCTAGACCGCCAACGCCAGAAATCAACACAGTCTTACTAGAGTCAGCTCCCGACACCTTCACCGCCTTGTAAGTCGTGACCCCAGCGCAAAAGTGCGGGCTAATGTCCAAGTAATCCAAGCCTTTAGGAACCTTAGCGACATAGCGAGAATCAGCTACTGCATATTCAGCATAGCCGCCGTTCACCGAGTAGCCCGTATTTTTTTGTGTACCACAGAGCGTTTCCCAACCGGATAAACAGAACTTGCAATGCCCACAGGTGGAATAAAGCCATGGCACGCCCACGCGATCGCCGATTTTCACGTCACTGACTAACTCACCCGCTTCTACCACTTCGCCCACTCCTTCATGGCCCGGAATAAAGGGTAAAGTCGGTTTAACTGGCCAATCACCGTCTGCCGCGTGCAGGTCGGTATGACAAACTCCTGATGCATGAATTTTCACCAGAATGTCGAACGCGCCTTGTAACTTAGGCTTTGCTAAGCGAACCAATTTCAACGGACTTCCAAACTCCACTACTTGCATTGCTCTCATATACTTTTCCTCTTTATACGCCCACGGTAATGACATCGGCGACGGGTCGCCTCAACGAACGGGGCATTTTCGGTGCGCGACCAAACCGCGCCACAAGATCTACTCGACCACTCTTAATGCCCATATAAGAAGAAAATTGATCCCTTACAGATGAATCTTCAACAGCTTGATTGATAAACGCGTTGCGTATTCCAAGCGCAGTAGCTTGTAAAGCAAATCGTTCATAGCATCGCCCTACTTCTACCCAATGTTTATGGTCGTTTTTTTCTGACACAAATACTGCGATACCGGCCGAGCTTCGCACTTGTGCAGCGTATTTATCATTTTCATTTTTTGCGTCAACCATCAAATCGAAAAGTGGGCCTCCCACTAATGTCGGCACGGAGGGATTGCCCGAGGCAATTGTCGACAAACCGTCGCCTGTTATTTCGGCGTCATTGCTATTGAATCGTATCCAATGCTTTAATTCAGCCACGAATTTCGGATCATTCATTTGATTAGTGTTAGCTTCAACGACATACTCAAGCACTCGGTCCATTTTGGTGCGCTCTGTGAGCAAAATTACTCGCACGCCAGCACCGCTGCCAGCAGATTCAAGTAGTTTTAAGTCAGTCGGAGAGACTGGCATTCGATCAAACATTGAGCGAGTGCATTGCCGTTCAGTAATTACTTCAAATAGCGGTGACGCGACTGGTTTAGTGGGGTCAAAGTTGATATGAATGACGGACGACACATTTTCATAACGCACCTCACCCTGTAGACCATAGGCAAGCGCCGCCTGCATCAAATTTTCTGTCGCACATCCGAGAGATACGTACAAATGGTGATTATCTGGATCAACTACCGGCAACCGTCGAGATAAATCTGGCGTTACTAAAATAGAACTACCCGCCACACCAAACTGCCAGCATTGCGTATTGTGGCTCGAAGGTGCTAGACAGGCTAAACGGACCAATTCACGGTACATCACAGCCTTGGAACCATTAAATGCGGTTGAAGCTCTCCAAATATTGTTCGCGGCAGCTTGGTACCTACTCGATCCCGTTTCTGAAGTACATGACTGTAAAAGCACAGGGGCTGTGACTAGCAGGGGTACAGCTTTTAAGAAAACTCTTCGACTTGGCATCAAATCTCCTTTTGGATCATGCTAAACATAAGGCGAGGCATCATCTGTGCGCCGACGCACAGATCGACCTTATCGTTTTACGGTAACGTCAGCACAATGAAACTTAGTATCAAACATTGGATGAAGGAGGTACTTGCACCCGAGGTAAGTACCGATGGCGATAGCCCGCACGCGCTGGGGCTAAACGCCCACACGGTGAAAATTCCTTCCGCACGAGGTTTGAATCTTTTTGGGTGGTTTATTCCAACAGAGGCAAACCATCCGTCTCCCACTGTTGTTCTACTTCATGGCTGGTGTGGCAACGCAAGCAGTCTTTTGCCAGCTGCCCTTGTGCTCCATCGAGCTGGTTATGCCGTATTACTCATGGAAGCAAGAAACCACGGACGAAGCGACTGCGATGATCACACTTCGTTGCCCCGCTTCGCAGAGGATTTGGACAACGCTATTGATTGGTTAAAGGCCGCTTCAGCGGTCGATTCACAACGTATTGCAGCCGTAGGGCATTCGGTCGGTGCAGCGGCGGTGCTTCTATCGGCGTCTCGGCGAAGCGATCTATTCGCTGTAGTGAGCGTTGCTGCATTCGCGCACCCGGAACAAGTTATGCAACGCTGGTTCGCGTTGCGCTACATTCCCTACTGGCCTATTGCCTGGCTAATTAACCGCGCACTAGAGAAAATCATTGGCGCCACTTTTAGCGACATTGCACCGGTCAAAACAATTGCAACTGTCAGCTGCCCAGTACTCCTTATTCATGGTCGACAGGATGCCTTAGTTCCTATCGCCGATGCACACCAGATTCGGGGCCACAGCAACAAGCAGAACACTGAAATCGAAGAGTGTGAAGGCACCCACGAGGGATTCGCTGACGCTGATCTCGTCGGCTCAAGAATCCTCGATTTCTTTAAAGCGACGATGCCACCTATTTGCAATACAACTGCTTAGACTCAACAAAAAGCAAAAACTAAAAGGATTGATCATGTACAACCATATTCTTGTTCCGGTCGACGGTTCAGACCAAACCCCTTTAGCAGTAAAAGCCGCTTGTGAACTCGCTGAGGCGCTTGACGCTCGCGTAACAATCTTTCATTCGGCACATTTTCAGTTCGAACCCTCATATGCTGAAAACACGGCATTTAGTATCCAACATCAAGACTCGTTTCAGAACGAAGCGAAGCGCCACGCCTCGGTGGTACTACAAAATGCTGCAAATCTTGCGACTGTGACTACCGAGCAGCAGTTTGTGTTGAGCAACTATCCCGCGAATGCCATAGTTGACGCGGCACTAAAATACCACTGCGATCTAATCGTGATGGCATCCCACGGATATCGCGGCATCAAGGGTTTGCTGCTTGGCAGTGAAACGCAGAAGGTGTTAACCCACACTAAGATTCCCGTCTTAGTTGTTCGTTAAACTCCGAAGCGGCAAACCAATGCCACTTCTAAGCACCTACCTTGTTTTTTTACCCGGTTTTGCTGGCATGGCCTTTTTATCTTTCGATTTCGAAAGGCCTACTTCCTCGGATTGGGTCATTTGAGCCTCTTCCTCCGGTGTCGATTCCTTTGCATTTTTGGCCGCTTTTTCGACTTTTCCGGATTGTATGAAGTTCTTTACCGAGTCGCCATATTCTTTGGCGGCTTTGTAATTGCCTTCACCTTGAACACCGTCAGGGGTAGATTTAACTTTCATTCGATTTCCTTTTTTTGGAGAACTATAAATGCGAAACAAATTTGAATACGCACAGTTAAGTTAAAACCTTTGAGAAAGCAACGGCATCAGCCAACTGCGCTATCGGATGTAAGACAAGGTGTAGGAGATAAATAATGGAGCAATGTAAATGACAATGTCGACTCGAAGCGCGAGGGTCATCTCGCCAATAAGTTATGAAAAAAGTAATGGTAAGAAAGGGACGATTCCTGCAGGGCCGTGCCTTATTGAGCAAATCGACGAAGATCGACTGGACATCGTATGGGGCGATAAAGGCCAGCGCTCTACAAGCCTGAACATTGCAGAAATATCCGCTGCAGCCCGAGAGGGAAACCTGATATTTTTAGATGAATAAATGTCATTCGATTAGCATGCGGTATGGACAATAAAACAGCTTTACTAAGCATCAATGAGATGTCGCAAGCCGACGCCTTGGCTATATCGGCAGGAGTACCGGAACCAGAACTCATGAACAACGCTGGCACAGCAGTGGCGAACGTCATCATGGCTCGTTGGTCGGAGCAACCTGTTGTCGTGCTATGTGGGCCAGGAAAAAACGGCGGTGACGGTTATGTGGTCGCCAATAAACTGAATGCTTCGGGTTGGCGGGCGCGAGCGGTGGCATTCGACGCACTTTGCGCCACGGCCCTAGGCGATGCAACGATGGTCGTCGATGCGATTTTCGGCGCAGGATTAAGCAGAAAAATCGATGGGCAAGCCAAGCTTACGCTTAATGCGGCAGCCGACAAAAAACTTATCATCGTTGCTATCGACGTGCCAAGCGGAGTCATCGGCGATTCGGGCGAAGATCTAGGTGCCATACCTGCCGATGTCACCGTCACGTTTTTCCGAAAAAAACCTGGCCATCTTTTATTGCCGGGAAGAAAGCTCTGCGGTGAAACCATCGTTTGTGACATTGGAATATCACCGAATGTTTTAACATCTATGAAGCCAAGCATCTTCGAAAATCATCCTCTCCTTTGGCAATCTGCACTCCCAAACACAAACGATAACG
>JAYWIG010000371.1:0-5660 GCA_043789035.1 Betaproteobacteria bacterium | reverse complement strand
AACTGGAGATAACGATTTTCTGCATTCAGGCCTGCTCAAAAAGGCCCTTCACACGAATAAAATCAATCACTTGCTTTAAACCCTCGTGGGTTTTGAGATTGGTGAATACGAAGGGCCTATCCATACGTTGGTTCTTGGCATCTTTGTCCATGATGCTTAAATTCGCTCCAACATGTGGTGCTAGATCGATTTTGTTAATCACCAGCAAATCTGATCGTGTAATACCAGGGCCACCTTTACGGGGGATTTTCTCCCCACCCGCAACATCGATTACATAGATCGTGAGATCAGACAATTCTGGGCTGAAAGTTGCGGCTAGGTTGTCCCCTCCCGATTCGATAAAGACTATATCGGCGTTAGGGTAAAGCTCCAACATTTGATCGACAGCTTCTAGATTAATCGAAGCATCTTCACGAATCGCAGTATGAGGACAACCACCGGTTTCAACACCCATGATGCGCTCAGGCTCTAGTGCACCAGCAACGGTGAGTAAGCGCTGATCTTCTTTCGTATAGATATCGTTCGTCACAACCACTAAGTCGTATTGGGTGCGCATGGTTTTGCAGAGCATTTCCACCAAGGTGGTTTTACCAGAGCCGACGGGCCCACCAATACCAACACGTAACGGAGGGAGTTTTTTAGTGCGGCCGGGAACTGAATGAAGTGCGGTCATAAGGTGAGTAGTTTTAAGAAATTAAGATCTAAAAATTCGAGTGTACAAGCGTTCGTGGCGCATCGCCGCAATTGCACCCAGTGGTGAAAACGCCCAAGGATCTTCATCTTTCACCGGTTCTAGCAGCAGGGGGCGCAAACGGATTAACAAGCGTTGGCCAGCGGTTTGGCCCAGCGGCACAATTTTCACGGCAGCCTGCACCTGGTTTTCCAACCAAGACCAGCCCCATGCCAATCGTGCTGCCTCAAGCGGCAGCAACTGCGCTTTGGCACACAAGGAAAATGCGATAGGCGCAGTTAATTTCTGGCCCACTAAACTTACAATAAGTGCAAGCAGCTCTGGCTTTACTTGCAAAACCTCTTGCATGGAACGTAACCATTTCATCAGCGAGCTTCCGGTCTGCATGGTTTCTAAACGCACTTCGGCAGAATCACGACTCGCCAAGAACTCTTCATTGATGCGGAGCAATGACTGCAAGTCATTCGTCGAATACGCATCTTGCAAGGCCCTCAATTCACGTGGCGCAAAAGTGCATCGCCATTGAGACGCAATCCAATTCCCAGCACCCGCTTCATCAAGCACCCAACCCTGCGCATTGGCTTGCTCTAAACCTTGCGAATAACTAAATGCACCTATCGGTAACACTGGTGACGCAAGTTGCAACAAGCCCGTTGTCCATGAAGGCAAGGCTTCAATCTTATGCATGATGATGGCCACCAGCACTGTACGCACCCGGCTCAGGGTCGAATGGCGCAAGTATCTTTGCTGCTTTGGCCCCCATACGCACTACCATATCGGCAAGCACATAGTCATAAGGCAATCGAAGCGAACCGGGTAGCACTTGCAACTGCACGTGCCTGTTACCTAGGTGATAGGCGGCGCGTAGTAAACCGAAGGCATCTTCGGCTTGCACTTCTAACAATTCTTCGTCAGCAGCGATTACCCGCACAGCGTGTTTACCATCGGATGAATGCAGTATGGAACCGCCGCGAATCATGCCCCCCCTAGGCAACACAATGGCTGCATCTTCACCAGTACTGAGCAATGCTCGTAAACGAGTTCGGCAGCGCAGGTCGAAAGGCAACGTTACGGTTGCGCTGATATCGGAGACTGGTACGGTGTGGGCTTGCTCTGGCTGAGTGATTCGCGATAACTCAACAAGCTCCACCGCAGCACTGCTCATCGAAAACTTACGCTCACGCCAGTTGCACCGGGCAAGCCTTGGTAGTTCACAACTGCTTTTTGACCAGCCTTCGGCGGGAACAACGGCGAAAACGAACCCAAACTCACAAGATCACCTGCCTTTAACGACAAGTTTTCTTTCGCTAAATCGGCGACCAACCAAATCACAGCGTTCAGCGGATGCTCAAGAATATCGCTGCCCTTGCCGCGACCAATCTCACCGGTGCCATCGGCCACCGTCACGATCATGTCGCGCAAACCATCATGCATTGCGAAACGCTCAGCACGCGTAGTTGGCACAGCAATGGCTTTACCCATCACACCTAAACGAGCACCAACATTAATCGCATTGATGGCTGGGCCATTTAATTTTGGTGGCGCTTCAACCACTAAATCGGGCAGCTCAATGAAAGGAATCACTTGGTCAATGGCCCGCAGCACATCCATTGGAGTTTTGGCATTCTTTAGTGCTTCAACATCTTTCACGCGAACTAGTAGATCAGCTTCGAACAATGCACGTGCGCCGAATGCGGCATCTACTACAGCACCATCGTCGAGAAGCATATTGGCGTACAAAGTACCTCGTACTGGCTTATCGTAGTTAAAGCGTTTTTGCACAGCCGGGTTGGTTAAGCCAGCTTTGTAACCTACTGGCTTACCCATATGCATGGCAATAAGGTTATTGAACTTGGTGCGACTGCAAACGCCGTCAGCTTCACTCATGCCTTCCGGCGTCACAGCAGGTTTTCTGTCGAGAAAGTTATCGACCATTGCAACTGCCTGATCATCAGTTAAGCAGGCAGCCTGAGCTTGCGAGCCAAAAGCCAAAAAGCACGAAATAGCAAAAAGAGTTTTTTTCATCATAGTCCTAAAAAAGGAAGTAACGTTGTGCCATTGGCAATACTTTGGCAGGTTCGCAGGCTAACAGAACACCGTCGGCATGTACCTGATAGTTTTGAGGGTCGACAGTAATTTTTGGTACATAGAAATTATGAATCATGTGCTTCTTTTGTACCTTGCGAGTGCCTTTCACCGTGCCAATCATGCGCTCAAGACCCAGCTTATCTGGCACCTTGCCTTTGATGGCCGCTTGTGAGAGAAACGTCATGCAGCTGGCCGAAAGCGCTTTACCGTAGCTAGCAAACATAGGGCGCATGTGCACTGGCTGCGGCGTTGGAATCGACGCGTTCGGGTCACCCATGGCCGCAGTGATAATCGAACCGGCTTTTACCACCATCGTCGGCTTCACGCCAAAGAAAGCCGGCCGCCATAAAACAAGATCGGCCAACTTACCCTTTTCAATCGACCCTACTTCGTGTGAGATGCCATGGGTAATTGCCGGGTTAATCGTGTACTTCGCTAAGTAGCGCTTCACGCGCTTATTATCTGCTGGGCCATCGCCAAGAAGTGAGCCTCGCTGAGCTTTCATCTTATGCGCGGTTTGCCAGGTACGAATAATTACCTCACCGACGCGGCCCATCGCTTGGCTATCAGAACTCATCATCGAGATTGCACCTAAGTCATGCAAGATATCTTCAGCGGCAATGGTTTCGCGACGAATACGACTTTCCGCAAAAGCCACGTCTTCAGCAATCGAGGCATCTAGGTGATGGCACACCATCAGCATGTCTAAATGCTCGTCCACCGTGTTAATCGTGTACGGGCGAGTTGGGTTGGTTGATGAAGGCAACACATTGCTTAACCCAATCACTTTCAGAATATCGGGCGCATGGCCACCGCCTGCGCCTTCGGTATGAAAGCTATGAATCGTGCGGCCTTTAAAGGCTTTCATCGTGGCTTCAACAAAGCCTGATTCATTCAAGGTATCGGTATGAATCGCCACTTGAATGTCCATCGCGTCAGCAACGCTTAAGCAGCAATCAATTGCGGCGGGGGTGGTTCCCCAATCCTCATGTAACTTCAAACCAATGGCACCGGCCTTGATTTGCTCTTGTAGCGCAATCGGCAAACTGGCATTGCCCTTGCCCATAAACCCAAGGTTCATCGGCAAGCCTTCGGCGGCCTGTAACATACGCGCTATATGCCATGGGCCTGGCGTGCAGGTAGTAGCGTTAGTTCCGGCCGCGGGGCCAGTACCGCCACCAAACATCGTGGTTACGCCCGAGTTCAACGCCTCATCAATTTGCTGCGGGCAAATGAAATGAATATGGGTATCGATACCACCAGCAGTCACAATCATGCCCTCACCGGCAATCACTTCAGTCGATGGACCAATGATGAGATCAATACCGGGCTGTACATCCGGGTTGCCTGCCTTACCAATACCAAATATCCGACCACCTTTAATACCGATGTCGGCTTTCACAATACCCCAGTGATCGACGATCAGTGCGTTTGTGATCACGGTATCGACCGCATACTTCGACGACACCTGCGACTGGCCCATACCATCACGAATCACCTTGCCACCTCCGAACTTCACTTCTTCGCCGTAGGTTGTGTAATCCTTTTCAACTTCAATGAACAAGTCGGTATCGGCGAGGCGTACTCTGTCGCCAGTGGTCGGGCCATATTGCTCAGCATAAGCACGTCTATCGATGGTTTTCTGGCTAGTATTTTTGTTTACGCTCATTTCTTTGCACCTGCTTTAGGTCTAGCTATTTTTTTAGAGGCGGCCTTAATTGTCACCTTAGTTGTCACCTTAGTTGTCACCTTAGTTGTCATCTTTTTCAGCGGCCCCATCACCAAACCGTTAAACCCGTAAACCTCTCGCTTACCCGCATACTGCACAAGCTCTACAGTGCGTGACTGGCCCGGCTCAAAGCGAACCGCTGTGCCCGAGGCAATGTTCAATCGGGTTCCCGTCGCCAACTTTCGATCAAACTTTAAAGCTGGGTTAGTTTCAGCAAAGTGATAATGCGAACCAACTTGAATTGGCCGATCGCCAGAGTTGCTCACTTCGATTGAGAGCACTGCCCTACCCTCGTTTATTAATATTTGGCCAGAGGCCGCAATGATTTCACCGGGAATCATGGGTACGCTCCTGCCTATTAAACAATCGGTTGATGAACTGTCACAAGCTTAGTGCCGTCCGGAAAGGTGGCTTCAGCTTGAATTTCAGGGATCATTTCGGCAACACCGTCCATCACGTCTTCGCGCTTCAACAATGTTTTGCCGTATGACATCAAATCAGCCACGGTTCTGCCGTCACGGGCACCTTCCATAATCGCCGCAGTAATGAATGCGATTGATTCTGGGTAGTTCAGCTTTAAGCCACGGCCCCTACGACGTTCGGCTAACAAAGCTGCCGTAAAAATCAGCAGCTTATCTTTTTCTCTTGGTGTTAATTCCATACGAAAACCCTCTTAGAAATCATGTATTCCAAATTCTCGGTACAACAGCATCACGTTGTAAAACAACTGGGCGCAACTTTTGCCAAATCGACAAAAACGCATTTCGTAACTTTTCTGGGCTCATCGCAACACCGCGAACTAGCAGCAATGTTGGCGCTACTCGGCTGACGCCTAGCACCCCGAAGCCATCAACAAAATTGCTGGCTGTAACTTCCAACTCACCCACATCATTTTCGCTAATCTTACTTAAAATTTCAGCCGGTGCGCTGACCCAAAAAACGCCACTCACATGATAGCGCTTAAGCGACGAATCTAAGCTTAGCCAATCGCTACGAATCAAACTATTATCTGACCAAATTAAACGATCTGCACGATAAAGGTGCAAAGCCTGCTTAAACTCGCCGGTTTGGTAGCTTTCGCCATAGTCCTTTCTGCCCAGAACCAGTATCTCGCAACCCATCATGGCAGCGCTTGCGTCTAGATGAATGTCT
>JAYWIG010000370.1:0-5662 GCA_043789035.1 Betaproteobacteria bacterium | reverse complement strand
AACCTCGGTGTATGACTATGGTGAACAGCTACCGAGAACCTTATCTGCAGCATTGAATGCTTTGCAGGAAGATGAATATTTGTACCTGGCTTTCGGTAGAACCTTTGTCGATTACTATCTCAGCCTGAAACGTTTTGAGCTTGCCCGCTTCGAATTGGAAGTTAGTGAATGGGAGCAGCGCGAATATTTTGATATTTATTAGTGAAGACTTATGCCTAAGGTAATTTACATCGCTCACGATGGTGAGAAAACAGAGCTTGAAGTTGTCATTGACAATAATTTAATGATGGCGGCTGTGTTTGATGGTGTTTCGGGAATCGACGGAATGTGTGGTGGTTGCTTGGCCTGTGCCACTTGCCATGTGTATGTAGATGACTCTTGGGCGCAAAAATTGCCCGCTATGGGTGAAGATGAAGATACCTTGCTATCGCAAGTCGCGAGCCCACGTAAAATTACTAGTCGCTTAAGTTGCCAGTTGTTAATGACAGCTGAGCTCGATGGAATCATCGTCCACATGCCTAACGCTCAATAGTTGAGAATGGAATCATGAAAATTATTATTAATGGCGCCGGCATTGGTGGCCTAGTGTTGGCGCTCATGTTGCACAAACGTGGCCTTGCACCAATCCTCTATGAATCGTCAACCGAGATTAAACCTTTGGGGGTTGGCATTAATGTACAGCCGAGCGCGATTGTTGAGTTGACTGAGCTTGGGCTTTTAGAAAAGCTACGTGCCACCGGTATTGAAACCGCTGAGGTTGTGTACTTTAATAAATTTGGCCAGCGGATTTGGGCGGAGCCTCGCGGAGTTGCAGCCGGATATTTGGTGCCGCAGTTCTCGATTCATCGTGGCGAGTTGCAAATGTTATTGCTCAGTACGGTGATCGAGCGTTTGGGTGCTGACGCTGTAAAGACAGGTTATGAAGGGATGTCCGTCGACCCTGATAAAGGCGCACTCACTGTGAAGCATAAAGCCACAGGGATTGAAACCGTCGTGCATGGTGATGTTGTTGTGTCAGCCGATGGAATTCACTCCGCGCTTCGTCGGCAGTTCTACCCCAATGAAGGCCCGCCGAAGTTCTCAGGTTGCATTTTGTGGCGCGCAACAACCGTGGGCATGCCGTTTTTGTCTGGCCGTAGTATGGCGATGGCAGGGCATGCCGATATGAAGTTGGTTTGTTATCCCATTTCGCAGCGCTACGCCACCCAAGGCAAGGCCATGATTAACTGGATCGCTGAGCTAAAGATTCCCGATGATGAGCCGCCAAAAGACGATTGGAATCGTGAAGTTGATCGTAATATTTTCGCGCCACAATTTGCCGATTGGAATTTTGATTGGCTGGATGTGCCTAAGATGTTTGAAGGTGCTGAGCGAGTGTTTGAGTTTCCGATGGTGGATCGTGACCCACTTCCGAAATGGAGTCATGGCAAGGTGACCTTGCTCGGCGATGCTGCGCACCCGATGTACCCAATTGGCTCGAACGGTGCTACCCAATCGGTGTTGGATGCGCGGGCTTTGGCCGATCAAATAGAAGGGTCAACAGTGGCAGATATTGAATCAGCGCTGGTTCGATATGAGCAAGAGCGCTTGCCCAAAACCGCCAAGATTGTGATGGTTAATCGGGCGCAGGGGCCAGATGCGGCGATGCAAGTGGTTGAAGATAGGGCACCGAATGGATTTACTAACGTTGATGATGTGGTGAGTATTGCCGAGCTTCAGCAGATCGCCTTGAACTATAAAAAGGTTGTCGGGTTAGATTTAGAAACAGTAAATGCCAAGGCTGCAAAACTCGACTTAGCAAAAGCTGCTTAAGCATACGTTTGAGCTATGTAGCTAAGCCGTTAGGCTAGTTTTGTCTTAGCTACATTCTCTTTACGCTACACCCTTCAATCAATGAAGGGATGTATCGTGAAAAACGACTCGATAAACACGTTGCGCTGCAACCGCCGCTTAATGTTACAGCGAGGCATGAGTTTGGTGGCGGCGTCGGTCTCAACCTCCTCGTTAGCCTCTATAAACTCGGCTGCATCAAAAGCCGTGCGCCTAGTTACGCCGTACCCACCGGGTGGTGCAACCGATATTCTCGCGCGCATCGTGCAGGCTCGGCTCACAGAATCGTTAGAACAACCCGTTGTTGTCGAAGCAAGGTCTGGTGCGGGTGGTTTGCTCGGAACAGAAATTGTGGCCAAGTCTTACCCTGACGGGTTAACGTTGCTCATGGGTGCGTCTGGGCCGTTATCGATTAATGTAAGTTTGTATGGTGGTAAATTGCCTTACCAGCCCTTGCGCGATCTCACGCCCTTAAGCCTTGTCGCGGCTGTGCCTTTGGTTCTAATTACCGCGCCTGATCAGGCTATTGCAAGTGTTAGCAATTTGGTCGATCAGTTGCGCGCAAAGCCGGGCCGTTATGTATACGCGTCAGCGGGTAACGGTACGCCGCAACATTTAGCTGCCGAAATGTTTAAGCAAGCAACCAAAACTTATATGGTGCATATTCCCTATCGTGGCAGTGGCCCCGCAGTTGCAGATGTCATGGCAGGGCACGCGAACTTGGCGTTTGAAAACCTTGGGGTTGTGTTGCCGCAACTCAAAGCGGGTCGCTTAAAAGCCCTGGCGGTTACAGGGCGAGAGCGCCACGCAAGTTTGCCGGATGTGCCTAGCTTGCATGAGTTGGGCGGTGCTTTGGATGGCTTCGATGCCCTCGCTTGGTACGGCCTATTGGCACCTGGGCATCTTCCACCCAATGTGAGCGCGAAGCTGCAAGGTGCCGTGCAATATGCTTTGCAACAGCCTGATGTAAAGCAAAAGCTTGCGCAGTTCGGTTCTAAACCGGTGGCCAACACTTCACAGCAATTTTCACAGTTTATTCAATCGGAAATTGACAAATGGGGCAAGGCCGTCAAAGCCTCGGGCGCAACGATTGATTAGACTATTTTTCGGTAATTCTGCCAGCGATATTCGAAACAATCAGCGCTGCCACGAGCAGCCCTGTTGCTAACCATGGCAGCGAACTAAAACCAAAGCCCGCGAGGAGCAAGCCGCCGATTAATGCACCTATCGATTGCCCAGCATACATAGCACTGCTATTGAGTGCAATTGATGCTGAAGCTAATTCAGGAGCAACACCAGCGAGCCTAGCTTGCTGAGTAGAGTTAGTTGCAAATGAACCCGCACCCCAAGCGGTGCAGCCAATGGCGAGCATCGTGTAAGAAAGCCAAAAGCCTATGGAGAATTTGCCCGTAATCAGGGTTTCAAAGGCCCAAAGGCTAATGCCGATGACCAGCGTTATGCAGGCCCGGCGCACAGTTTTCTCAGTGCCTAGGCGAGCGATGTTTTTAGTCACCCATAACGAACCTGCTACTCCCGCGATACCGTTGAGCGCCATCAGTAATGAAAATGTTGTGGGTGATGCCCCAACGTGTTCAGCAAGGTATGGCGCCACGTAACTTAAGATGGTGAACTGCCCTGACGAAGAGATAAGTGTTACCGCTAGGATTGTCATTAACCGTGGTCGCGTAAAAACGCCTTGCCAAGACGCAAATGAAAGTTTCGGAACAGTTAAGCCAGCCGGAATAACTCGCCATACCCAGATTGCAGAAACGAGTGCTAAGCCCGCAATCAGCAGAAATCCATAGCGCCAGCCGAAATGCTCGGCGATTAAATTGCCCACTGGCATACCAATGACTGCAGAAATCGACCAGCCCATAAAAATAGTGGTTACAGCGCCTGAGCGCTTTTCAGGTGGCACTAAAAGCCCAATGGTTGCTGCAGCTTGAGGGGTAAAAATTGCGGCTCCAATTACCATAATGGCTCTGGTTGGAAGTAGCGCCGCAAACTGGGGTGCCGCGGCGCAAAGCAATGCACCGGCCATGTAAAACAGTTGCGCGATAGTGAGTAGCAATCGGCGATTCACGCTCGATGTAAATGCTGCGATGAGTGGTGCGCCAATTGCCATCACGACTGCGGCTAAGGCAATGAGTTGCCCTGCGACGGGAACACTAACGACAAGATCTTTCGAAAGATGGTTCAGCATGCCCGGCACAACCATCACGCCGATGCCGATCACTAAATTGCCAAAAAGTAATGCTGTAGTGGCGCGTTTGGCAAGGAGTAGGTCATTCATATGGCATCCATTATCTCGTATTACACTGCTAGCCTATGGAAAGCATTCAAACAGTAGTCGTGGGCGCGGGTGTTGTTGGCCTTGCAGTAGCAAGAGCGCTAGCAATGAGCGGGCGGGAGGTGGTCGTTGTTGAAGCGCAAGACGCAATTGGCACGGGGACGAGCTCGCGTAATAGTGAGGTGATTCACGCGGGTATTTATTACCCGAAAGGATCACTAAAAGCACTTTTATGTGTGCAAGGTAATGCCCTTTTATATGCCTATTCCGCTGAAAAAGGTTTCGAAGCCAAGCGCTGCGGTAAGTTGATTGTCGCAACTCATGAGAACCAATGCGCTGCACTTTTAGGCCTGTACGAAAAGGCCATCGCCAACGGCGTGCCTGGCATGGAGATTCTTTCAAGAGACCAAGCGCTGGCGCTCGAACCGGAGTTGCATTGCGTACAAGCGCTTTGGTCGCCCAGTAGTGGCATTGTAGATAGCCACGGCTACATGCTGGCGCTCCAAGGCGATTTGGAATCGCATGGCGGGATGGTGGCGTTTAAATCGCCGCTGGCGGCAGCAAGAGTGACGAGCGCTGGCATAGAGCTTGATTGCGAAGGCGATGAAAGTTTAACCTTGCGTGCGACGGAAGTTATTAATGCAGCTGGCTTATATGCGCCGCTAGTGGCTCAAAGGATTCAAGGCTTAGCCCAGCAAAAAGTTCCCCAAGCGTTTTTTGCCAAAGGCAACTATTACTCACTGGCCCAAAAAGCTCCGTTCACTCATTTGGTCTATCCCATTCCAGAATCCGCTGGTTTGGGTGTGCATTTAACATTGGATTTAGGCGGCCAAGCGCGATTCGGCCCGGATGTTGAATGGCTAAATGTCGAACATCCAGATGCTATTAACTATGTTGTTGATAGCGCGAGAAGCGATAGCTTTTATGCAGAGATTCGTCGCTATTGGCCAGGGCTTGCGCAGGGTGCCTTACAACCTGGTTATAGCGGTGTGCGCCCTAAAATTGTTGGTCCCGGCGTGCAAGCGGCAGATTTTGTGATTGACGCTGAGCCGCAGCATGGTGTGCCCGGGTTGGTGAATTTGTTTGGAATTGAATCGCCGGGGCTAACTGCAGCCTTAGCGATTGCTGAACGCGTAACTAGGCAACTTATGGCTTAATATAAGCCGCGCCTTGGCCCTGTAATTTTGCAAGTCGTACTACCCCCGAAGGGGTGTAATCAGCTTCTTGAATAAATTGTTCTTTCTTTAAGCCCCGGTTTTTCAAAGTGATCTCACACACTTCGAACTTCACACCGCGATTGCGAAGTGCAGCCACCTGAGACGCGAATAATGTATTGCTTTTATCTTTCGCACCATCCATTAAGAAATCCACGCCTTGAGCATGAGTGACAACAGTAATCACCGCGCTTGCATCAGTATCTAAGTGGTTGCCGATGTTGCGCAATGCTGCCGTGGCTTGGGTAGCGGCATCGTTGATGTGATAGACCACTTTGTCTTGCGCGTTCGCAGCCGGGCTGACTAGGGCAAATGCCAAAAATGACGT
>JAYWIG010000369.1:0-5676 GCA_043789035.1 Betaproteobacteria bacterium | reverse complement strand
CGCCTGGGTGATTACCTCCCTTAGGGTTTTAGGCGCAGTTGCCGGATGCGCCACCAAAACAAAAGGAATACCTGCCAGCATAGTGACCGCTTTAAAGTCTTTCACTGGGTCATACGGCATTTGAGGATACAGGCTAACGTTCGCAGCCAAACCACCTGCTGCACCTAAGCCCAACGTGTAACCGTCCGGCGCCGATTTAGCCACAACGGTTAAACCAATATTGCCGCCGGCTCCTGGGCGGTTCTCGATCACAACGGATTGGCCCAGTTTTTCGTTCAGGCGAGGTACCAGTAATCGCATGACAGCATCGGAACTACCGCCGGGTGGGAAGGGCACAATGATCTTGATGGGTTTGTTGGGAAAATCCGCCGTGACTTGCGCTTTGCTGGAAGTAGGTACTGCGAAAACAATAGTTAGCAGTGTAGTGATACCAAGGTTTAAGGCTACTTTTCGGATCATGGCGAGTTCGCAATCACTAAATGAAGTTAAGGCGTTAGGGTAAACCAGTTCTCAATAATAAGCCCACTGAAATTTTCGAAATCGTTAGCATTGCGTGTCACGAGCGTTAATGCATTTGCCGCGCTGATAGCTGCAATTTCACCGTCTGCCATTGGGGCAATAATTCCTATCTTCGATAGCCTTGCGCGCTCTTTTGCGAACCAGTTTGCAGATGTTTTTTCATAGGGCAACACAGTAAGGCCACCTCGAACTAGCGATTCGAGGTAAGCCGAAAGAATGTCTTTTTTCTTGGAGTGATCCAGTAGTTCGATGCCGTACACAAGCTCATGCCAAACCGTGACGCAAGTACAGTATTCGCCCGCATACTTGTCTAACGCTTTTAAAACATTTTGGTCAGGCAGTTTTTTTACGGGTTCCGACAAGATGTTTGTATCCAGCAGGTACTTCAATCCCATGAAAATTCTCGCCCAGGTGAACGGTTACGCCAACGTGTCACTTCGTCATCCGTAAGATCTACGCTGCCATATTGCTCACGCCATTTCAACATTTCATGGAATACAGATTTTCCGGTACCTAGCATTTGCTGGTAACGCTCTTCGGAAATTATTACAGCAACCGGTTGGCCATGACGGGTGAGATGAATGTCCTCACCGGCTTGTGCCGCGTGAATTAATTTTGGAAGGTTATTTTTTGCGTCTGCAATCGTACTTGTTTCCACTAAATTAGCCTCGATTGAAAAGTATAGCTATATAGTAGCTATATTGCATATTAATCACAAGCTAAATTCGCGTGTTGTACCATCGACTAATGCCCTCAACTCATCGCCCGCTTGTCCACGAACTACGGTTCGCGCACCTGCCCTCACGGGCGCGAATTGCATGGGCACGCAGTGGCCAGGCGGGGGCACCGGTGCTGCTGCGCACTGCGCACTGGATGACGCACGTAGAGTACGACTTGCGTTCACTGCTTTGGCAACCTTTTATCGAGCGGCTGGGCCGCCAACTGGAAGTGGTGCGCTACGACGAGCGCGGTTGTGGCTTGTCTACCGCCGACGATGTGCCACTGAGCTTGGATACCTCAGTCGAAGAAATTGAGGCCGTGATTGACGCCCATGGTGCCGAGCGCTTTGCACTGCTGGGCGCCTCCGGCGGCGCGGCAGCGGCGGTGGCTTATGCAGCGCGACACCCTGAACGGGTCTCCCACCTCGTTTTGCTAGCTGGCTTCAGCCATGGCTTGCTGCACCGTAACCCATCTGCCCAGACACTGGCTTTCCATGAAGCTCGGCTAAAGCTCATTGAACTGGGCTGGGGCCGCAATGACCCCGGCGTGCAGGCGATGTTCACCAGCCGCTTCATGCCTGATGGCAATGCCGAGCAGATCGCTTCGTTCAACGAACACCAGCGTCTGAGCTGCGACGGCCTGCGCGCCGCCGCCATCGTTCGCGCCAACGCTGGGAAAGACGCACGTGCGCTTACCGGGAAAGTGCTGGCACCCACACTGGTGTTGCACAGTGAGGGCGATGCAGTTGTACCGCTTGACCTAGGGCATGAATTGGCCGCCAGCATCCCTGGTGCCCGCTTTGAGATGCTGCGTTCGCGCAACCACCTTCCGCTACCCCAAGAGCCCGCGTTTGAGCGCATGTTCCAAGCAATCACCGAGTTTGTAGCGCACAAACCGCCGCAGCATCTAACCCCACGCGAACGCGAACTGTGTGGCTTGGTCGGGCAAGGTCTGGACAATCTTCAAATTGCCGCCCGGCTGGGGCTGGCCGACAAAACCGTGCGAAATATGTTGTCCGCTTTGTACACCAAGCTTGAGGTGGAAGGCCGCGCCATGGCAGTCGTCAAGGTGCGGGACATGGGCTTGTAAACACGGGACTGAGCTGGGCTACTCGGGACGCCTGTCCCATGGTTACGAGCTTGGGATGGTGGTGAAATGCTTTCACAGTGTTTCTTCACCCACTACCCCAACTCTCTAGGAGACTCTTATGAAATCAGCACTACCCACTACCGCTTTGAAGCTATCTGTTTTGTACGGCCAGCCGCACGACCCGACTGCTTTCGAAGCCTACTATAAGGGCACACACATGCCCCTAGTGGCTGCTGCACCTGCCCCAGCCAGAGCGGAGGCTAGCCTAGGACTGCCTGGACCTGACGGATCAGCACCACCGTTCTACCGGCTGTTCGAAGCTTGGTTCGATAATTCTGAGCACCTTGCCGCGGTGACGTCCTCGCCCGCGTGGCAAAAGGTTGCGGCCGACGTACCAAACTTCGCAACTGGGGGCGTCACGATCCTATTGTCGCAGCGGGGGTGAGCTATTACCATTGCCCTTTTATTGGATTAACCTATGACCAGCTCAAAAACAGTAGCAGATAAGTTAACCAAAGCCCAGTCAGCTTTTGAGGAACACCGCGACCTCAATGCTTGGGCCTACACCGATTGGGATGGTGCTAGAGCACAAATAGCCGTAGCTTCTGAGAAAGTTTCCCCAGTCGCTGGGCAACTTGTCGGCGTTAAAGATCTGTTTAATGTCGATGGAATGCCTACTAAGGCTGGCACGAATGCCAAGTTGCCTGCACTTGGAAAAGGCGAGTCACCATTAGTGACCCGTCTCAAAGAGGGCGGCGCGATCATTCTTGGGAAAACCAATATGCACGAAGTAGCGCTCGGTGCGACTGGCGAAAACGTTCATACAGGAGATGTGAAAAATCCGTATGACCCATTGCGTCAGTCAGGCGGTTCATCCAGTGGTTCCGCAGTTGCAGTAGCAACAGGGCAATGCGATTTCGCGTTAGGGAGCGATACCGGTGGTTCAGTTCGAATTCCTGCGGCATTCTGTGGTGTTGTGGGCTTTAAACCAACTTACGGCGTGTTGTCGCTGGAAGGCGGGCTGTACTTATCGCCGACGTGCGATCACGCAGGCATTTTGGCAAATACAGTTGCGCAGTGTCGCGAAGTATTTAACTATTTGGTGAAACCGGCTGACGCAACATCGCTAGGTCGTAAGCCAAAGTTCGCCGTCCCTGACGATTGGTTAAGCGGTCGGTTAGATGATGGTGTTAGAGAGTTGTTTGATGTGTTCTTGGCAAAGATTGCTGCGCTTGTCGAAGTTGATTCTGTGCCAACGCCGAATCTATTTTCAGCCTTTGCTTGTTACTCACCTATCGTCAGAGCAGAAGGTGCTCATGTTCACCATGAGGTTCTCAAGGATGCACAGGCCCCCGGCGTTGGTTTTTCCGAACTAGTGTTGCCAGCATTGCAGCTTGGGCAAAAAGTTACCGCTCAAGAATATTTAGCGGCAAGGCAAACCCGACGTGAAGTTCGCAATGAGCTAGATGCTTTGCTGAACGTTTACGACGTGATGTTGCTGCCAACGTCAACCGTAGTTGCACCCCTGCGAGGCCAAGTAGATGTGCAAGTCGAGGGCGGAACCATGAGCGTTCGTGAAGCAGTTCTTGGCCAAACTTTACCCTTTAGTATGTGTGGCTTGCCAGCAATCAGTGTACCTTTTGGTTTGCTTAAAGGCATGCCAGTTGGGCTACAAATTGTGGGCGCGAGAGGTAAAGACACTCAGGTACTGGCATTCGCTGAGTGGCTTGGTTTACAGAAAGTTTAACGCGGTGCCATCCGAATTGCACCATCAAGCCGAATAGTTTCACCATTCAACATCACGTTGGTGAAAATATGCTTCACCATAATTGCGTATTCATGAGGCTTGCCAAGACGCGAAGGAAAGGGTACCTGCTTACCTAGTGAGTCTTGCACTTCTTGTGGCATGCCTGCCAGTAGTGGCGTAAGGAACAAGCCCGGCGCAATGGTGCATACGCGAACACCGTCGCGAGCAAGGTCACGAGCGATGGGTAATGTCATACCGACGATTCCACCTTTCGACGCGGAATACGCTGCTTGGCCGATTTGGCCATCATAAGCAGCTACCGATGCAGTGTTCACAATCACGCCGCGCTCACCTTCTTCATTCGGTGTGTTCTTACACATTTCAGTCGCGGCTAGGCGAAGCATATTAAAAGTGCCGATTAGATTGATAGAGATAACCCGCGTAAAAGCATCTAAGCGATGCGGGCCATCTTTACCGACTGTTTTTGCTGCTGTGCCAATGCCTGCACAATTCACGCAACCTACCAACTGACCCATTGCGACCGCGGCAGCTACCGCCGCTTGGCCATCGGCTTCTGACGTCACGTCGCATTTCACAAAACTTGCATTGGCTTTGCCAAGCTTGGCAACTAAAGCCTCGCCAAGCTCTTGCTGCACGTCGGCGATCAAAACTTTGCCACCATTTTCGACAATCATTTCTGCCGTGGCGCCACCTAGGCCAGATGCACCGCCGGTGACAAGTACAACGTTGGATTGAATGCGCATAAAGGTTTCTCCAAAAGTTAGATAATGTGGGTGTTGTGATGCTACTGAAAAGCATTCTAAATTGATATTGATTTAAGGAATTTGATTGTCTGCTCTCGTAATTACCGCCTCCAAACTTGGCCCTGAACAAAAACTGTTTAATCAGTTACTCGAAAAAATTGACGATTGCGGCAAAGGCATTGCGGAGTTGAATCGTCTGATCGACGTTCATCGGCCAGAGCGAATGGCAAAGATCGCGCCTTTACTAGATGAGGCACGTTCATGGGAATCAAAGATTGTGCTTTTTTTAGAGGCCCGATTGCAAATACAAAAAGGGCTGTCGAAAAAGCAGCAAGAAAATGTTCTCTACTCAGCTTTGGCAATGGGCTACGGCTTGATACGTAGTGGTCCTGTGACTGAAGAGCTTGCGGCGGCGGTTGATCGACTTAGCGATGCTACAGGCGACGATGAGGGTGATAACAGGGGTGATAATAAGGACGACGATTTTTTCGATGCCGATATCGATGGGAGAGGGGCTAAGCAAACCGAGTCAGACACGTTCGAAAATGACATGGCAGAAGAAATGCTAAAACGCGAAGCAGCATATGAAGCTTGGCGCGAAGCAAAAGAGGCTCGCAAATCGAAGAAGAAGAAAACCGCCAAAGAACTTGCGGCTGAGCAAGAAGGAGCGGATGCCGATTCAGCGCTGCGCCAAATTTACCGCAAACTCGCTAGCGCCTTGCACCCTGATCGCGAACCTGATGAGGTAAAACGACTTCAAAAAACGGTGTTGATGGCGCAGGTAAATGCGGCGAATGATAAAAAAGATTTGCTGACGATGCTGCGACTCCAATTGCA
>JAYWIG010000368.1:0-5680 GCA_043789035.1 Betaproteobacteria bacterium | reverse complement strand
TTGCGGCGATTACCATGGCAACGGCTTCACCAACGTAACGTACTCGCTCGTGGGCTAAAGGCCTGCGCAAAGGGGTTGCTGCTGGCGTTCCATCGCCACGCGCAAAGCCTGCGCCGCCGGGGATAGGTTTTACACCGGCAGCAACTAACTCGGCACCGGTGTAAACGGCCAGCACACCCGGCATGGCTTTGGCAGTAGTCGTATTGATCGAAACAATCTGCGCATGAGGGTAGGGCGAGCGCAGAAAACAAAGGCGAGCTTGGTTGATAGGCACCATGTCATCGGTAAATTTGCCCGAGCCTTTCAGGAGCTCATCATCTTCTACTCGAAGTACATCTTTGCCGCTACCAAAACGTGTTGCTGTATTCATGCTTGTTTTCGCTATTAAGTTTTATTCAATATGGGTGATATTGACGATTAACTTTGAGTTTATTCGTCTTGCTCGTTGCTCTACATAATAACCACCGGCTTCAGTATATTTCAGTACGGTTTGATGACAATGCGCACAAGTAAATACCGTACTCCGGTTGTATGGGAAAAACTCTGTGGCGACAGGGGCGTCGAAAGCTTCAAATCGGGTGGCGTTGGGGTGAAACTCCTCAAATGAGGGTTCGTCATGGGTCGATTTTCGAAGTGTTCCCCGCTCAACAAGATGTTCGTTTGGCCAGCGGTGCTCAGGAATGCTTTGCCAGCCATCGTGCTTTTGTAAGGGGCATTCGCAGTCCGTGGTTTGATTTTCATCGCAAATTTGTGCGAGTTTTGTAGCGCTAATGTAATTACTATTCAACGGAATGACCTTCTAACTGAAATAACCGACCACACGTCATCTTGCGGTTTAGCCATCAGTATATCCGTGACGTTTTTCTTCAAGTGTGATGCTGAAAATTGCCACAATGCTTTTATGAAAAATTCACCTCCAAATCATCTGGTTCAAGAAGCAAGAGAACAGAAAGCAAAAGATATCGAATGGGCAAATTTCGTCACAGAGAAGCTCGATTCAAAGCAACTCGTTGCCTATTGTAAAGAGCATGGTTTCGAAACTGAAGGTAGAACGGAGCAGGAAATACGGTTAACTTTGCTTCAATCGCGCTATTAAAGGTTGTTCTGAAGAAGCATTTTTACACCAACGATAACTTGCTTTTGCTTGATTTGATCTCCCACCTTGACGTTCATGGCTTCGACTAAGCCTCGAACTTTGCTTACGTGGACATGTTCCATCTTCATTGCTTCGATAGTGACAAGGGCTTGGCCGACTTCGACCATTGCTCCGACTTCCACATGCACTGCCACAACTTTTCCACTAGTGCTTGCGTGGCAAATGCCATCTTGCGCAATGGTTTTTGATGATGCATCAGGTGTATAGCGTTGATCGATTGCTTTAAAGTTACGTCCCTTATATCGAAAATACAAAGTTTCGTTTCTCTTTGCATAGTTGATCTGGTACGACTGCTGCCCGTCATTCATGGTTGCTTCACCGTTGCCTTGGATGGTGATCGACAGAGTAACCTCGCAATCGCGATGCCGAATTGTTAACCCACGTTTCGATTGCACGATGTTTGCATGTTGTGCGCCATCCATCCAAAACTTGAGATTCACCGGATAAGGGTGCGCCAACTCACTTACACGTTGTTCTCGATTCAGCGTGAAAAGCAATGCAGCAGCCACTACTTCATTAAATGGCCCATTCGAATTTGATAGTTCATTTGTAAGCTCGCCAAAATTTCGCTCAATAAACGCCGTATTGAAGTCGCCCTTTTCGAAATCAGAATGGCGTATACATGCGCTTAGAAAATCCTGGTTGGTCGGAATTCCTTGTGCCACCAATTCGTCTAGGCCAAGAGCAAGTTGATTGCAGGCATCTTTTCTTGTCTCTCCGTAGCTAATTAACTTGGCGATCATAGAATCGTAAAACGGCGTGATTTGACATCCCGATTCAAGGGCATGCTCGATACGCAAATTCTTTGGAACAACCCAACTTAGCAGCTCCCCACTTTGCGGTGTGAATTGAGTGCTCACGTCTTCGGCACAAAGCCGAACTTCGATTGCATGACCCTTAAACCTGACTTGCTCTTGTGACAGGCTTAACGGTATACCTTGCGCTATATCGAATTGCATTGCTACCAAATCTAGCCCTGTGATGGCTTCAGTGACAGGATGTTCGACTTGTAGGCGGGTGTTCATTTCCATGAAGTAGAACTTGCCCTTTTCATCGAGTAAAAATTCGAAGGTCCCTACGCCTTCATATTGAATGGCCTTCGTGGCTTTTATCGAAATCTCACCCATCTCGTTGCGAAGCGTTTCGCTAACCGCAGGCGAGGGCGCTTCCTCGATAATTTTCTGATGACGCCTTTGAATCGAACAATCCCTCTCGCCTAAATGGATGACGTTGCCAAATCGATCTGCGACGACTTGAATCTCGATATGGCGCGGGTTGATCACAGCCTTTTCTAGCAATACTGTGGCATTGCCGAAGGAATTAAGAGCTTCGGATTGCGCGCTAGCAAGTAGAGCTGGGAAGTCGGCAATTGCATGGACGAGTCTCATTCCCCTGCCACCACCACCGGCGGCCGCTTTAATCATGAGCGGAAAGCCAATCAATTCGGCAATGGGTCCAAGGGCGCTTACGGTTTGTTCACTTCCATCATAGCCGTCGATGCATGGTACGCCTGCGGCTCGCATCAGCTGCTTGGCTTTTGCTTTATCGCCCATCTCAGCAATGGCGGTGGCGCTAGGCCCAATGAAAGTGATACCCGCCTCCTGACAAGCTTGTGCAAACATTGCGTTTTCGGCGAGAAAGCCATAGCCAGGGTGTATGGCTTGTGCTCCACTTTTCTTTGCAACGGCAATTATGTGATCGATATTCAAATAGGAATCTTTTGGTGCCGCACCGCCAATGTGCCAGGCTTCGTCTGCAAAGCGAGTATGCGGTGTGTCGGTATCTGCGTCTGAATACACGGCAATCGTATAAAGTCCCTTAGCCTTAGCCGTACGCATTATTCTCAATGCAATCTCGCCTCGATTCGCAACGAGTACTTTTTTGAATGTGTTTGGGTTCATGGTCGTGCTACCGAGAATTGCATTTTTGCCGGTGTTCTAGTGCTGGCTTCGCGGCAAATGGCAAGTACTTGGGCTAGCACTGAGCGGGTATCTCTTGGGTCAATCACCCCATCATCTAAAAGCAATGCGCTCGTTGTAAAAACACTCATCTGGCTGTCGAATTTTTGTGTAATACCGTTCTTAAGAGCTGTGATTTTTTCATGGTCGATAGTGCCCACTTTTTTCATCATCGCGGCTTCAGTCACGATGGCCATTGTTTGCGCGGCCTGCTCGCCACCCATGACGGCCGTTTTTGCGTTGGGCCAGCTGAAGCAAAATCGTGGGTTGAAGCCGCGTCCGCACATGCCGTAGTTACCGGCACCAAATGAAGCGCCGCAATACAACGTAATTTGCGGTACGGTGGCGTTTGTCACCGCTTGAATCATTTTTGAGCCGTGCTTGATAATGCCCGCTTCTTCAACCGCTTTGCCAACTAAAAATCCGGTTGTGTTATTCAGGTAAATAATCGGCGTATTGGTCTGGCAGCAGGCTTGAATAAAGTGCGTGGCTTTGTTGGCGCCTGCCGGGTCGATGGGGCCATTATTGGTAATCACACCAACAGAGAAACCTTCGATTTTGACGTGCCCACACACCGTTGCACTACCGAAGTTGGGGCTGAATTCTAAAAAATCTGAATCGTCGGCGATGCGCGCGATGATTTCTCGCATGTCAACTGGGCGTTTCGAGTCGACTGGCATGATGCCTAACAATTCTTCGTCATCGAATAGCGGCTGATCGAAACTACGTTCAATGCTATTGTTCAGAATCTTGCCTGGCCAATCGATTTTGCTTAATAAGTCTCGCGCGATACCGATGGCATGTCTATCGTCTTCGGCTAAGTAATCACCTAAGCCTGAAACGTGAGTGTGCATTTCTGCACCGCCTAACTCTTCTTCTGTCGCAATTTCACCGGTAGCAGCCTTTAGCAATGGTGGTCCAGCCAAAAACGCTCTAGAACGCCCCCTCACCATAATCACATAATCCGATAAACCTGTTTGGTAAGCCCCACCTGCAGTCGATGAGCCATGGGTAATAGTGACAACTGGTAAACCAGCCGCTGACATGCGGGCTAAGTTTCTGAAAGTGCTGCCCCCATGAATAAAATCTTGCACGCGATAAGCCATCAAATTTGCACCAGCGCTTTCAACGAGCTGCACATAGGGCAGCTTGTTTTCTAACGCAAGCTCCTGCACTCGCAATATCTTGTCTAGCCCCATCGGTTGGAGTGCCCCAGCATCAATGCCAGAGTCACTGGCGCACACCATGCAGCGAATGCCGCTCACAAAGCCGATGCCAGCAATCACGCCACTTCCTGGCACGCTTTTGTTCGGGTCGGGGTTATCCATACCGAACCCTGACAGCGAGCAAAGTTCTAGAAATGGGGCTCCGGAATCCAGCAACAGCCCAAGTCGTTCTCTGGGTAGTAATTGCCCGCGTTCACTAAAACGAGGTTTAGCCAGAGCCGATTTCTCGACTGCTCTTAACTTACATTCCCCCACTTTTTTCAGTAGTTCGAGCATGTGCGCCCGATTGGCTAAAAAGCTTTCGCTGCTTGCTACGATGTTTGATTCAATATGTGCCATGATTTCATCCTGATTAGCGTATTTGTATCAGGTTTTAGGATTTCTGGAATGCAAAACAAAATTCAACGTAACGTCGAACACAAGGTTCGGATAGGCGGTGCCTCAGGCTTCTGGGGTGACAGCATGGTCGGTGCGGTGCAATTGGTCGAATCTGGCCAAATCGATTACCTAGTTTTCGATTACTTAGCCGAAACCACGATGGCCATTATGGTGGGAATACGGGCCAAAAAGCCCGAGCTTGGCTATGCTACCGATTTTGTTGATGTAGCCATGAAGTCGGTGCTACCCAAAGTACTCTCCCAAGGTATTAAAGTGGTTGCGAATGCGGGCGGTGTGAATCCAAAGGGGTGCGCCAAAGCCTTGCGAGATTTAGCTGATTCACTTGGGTTAACACTCAAAATTGCGGTGATCGAAGGCGATGATGTGAGCGCCTTGTATGCCTCGACACGAGAGCAAGGCACGACCAATATGTTCACAGGAACACCGTTGCCGGAACGAGTACTCAGTGCTAATGCCTATCTCGGCGCATTTCCGATTGCAAAGGCTCTTACGATGGGTGCCGATGTGGTTATTACCGGCCGAGGCGTTGATAGCGCAGTGACCTTGGGGCCTCTCATTCACGAGTTTGGCTGGTCTGTGAATGATTTCGATGAGTTAGCTGCTGGCAGCTTAGCCGGGCACATTATTGAATGCGGTTGCCAAGCCACCGGTGGTTTATTTACCGATTGGCGCGACGTACCCGATTGGCACAATATGGGCTACCCAATTGTGGAATGTAAGGCTAACGGCGACTTCGACGTATTGAAGCCAGAAGGCACGGGCGGGCTAATTTCATGTGCTAGCGTTGCCGAGCAAATGCTTTATGAAATTGGCAACCCTGCAGGTTATGAATTGGCTGATGTTGTTTGCGATTTCAGCAATGTTCGAATTGAGCAAACGTCGAGCCAACGTGTTCGGGTTTCGGGTGCCAAAGGCAGAGCTCCCTCTAAGCAGTATAAAGT
>JAYWIG010000367.1:0-5682 GCA_043789035.1 Betaproteobacteria bacterium | reverse complement strand
CCCCTTCCCATCCCGAACAGGACCGTGAAACGCAGTAGCGCCGATGATAGTTAGCAATGCGCTTGTGAAAGTAGGACATTGTCAGGTAAATTACAACGATCCCCCCGCACTAAGTAATTAGGCGGGGGGTTTGCTTTTGTATTTTCTTTAATCGGTGATGGAATTCGCTTGTAATGTGGGCGCTTCTAATTACGATAGGAATCAGAAGGTTAGGTGAGTCTTGAAAAACATGATGTTTTGGCCTAAATCCGCACTTTTAGTTCTGTTCGCTTTTATTAGTGTGGGCTGCGCATCGTCATTTTCGAATTCGAATATAGAAGCTGAAGTTATTCCTAACCAGATCCCACCACTGACTAAAACTGATGGACCGGGAGTATCTTCCCATTGGAAGCAGGTTACGATTCCATTAAAACGCAAGACAGATTACCGAATTGTGAAGCATCAAGGTCGCAGCGCAGTAAGAGCTAACGCTAGATCATCCGCATCTGGAATCGAAGCAAAGCTTGATGTAGATCTAAGCCGTACACCGAGCATCGCCTTTAGTTGGTACGCTGACGCGCTTATTGTCGGGGCCGATAATTCTGAGAAAAGCACGGAAGATTCGCCATTGAGAATCGTTCTTTCATTTGACGGCGACAAGGACACTCTGTCTTCAAAAGAGCAACGGTTTCATGACCGCGCCAAGTTTTTCACTGGCCGTGATCTTCCTTTTGCCACTTTGATGTATATCTGGGAAAACCAAAAGCCTGTCGACACGGTGATTACCAATCCTCATACCGCTACGATTATGAAGATTGTGATTGCAAGTGGCGAGAAAGACCTAAAAACATGGAAGTCTTTTAAACGTAATATCACAGAGGACTACGTAAAAGCTTTTGGCAAACCGCCCGGTAAGTTGACGGGAATTGCGTTAATGAGCGATACCGACAATACAGGAACAAATATCACTGCCTACTACAGCGACATTACTCTTGTAGGGAACTAAATTCGTTTTTCTTCTACCGCGTGGCAAGAGACCTGAGTGCCTGCAAGTAATTCGCCCTGATACAAGCTGGTAGACATCATTTGGGGCATTTCAACGGTGCATCGATTATTTGCAAAAGCGCACCTAGGGTGAAACGCGCAACCAGACGGCGGAGTGAGTGGGTTCGGGACCTCTCCGGAAACAGGCGTGCGCGCTTGGCCAGTCATACCAATGTCGGGTATGGCGTCTAATAGCATTCTTGTATAAGGATGTTGAGGGTTAGAAAATACGGTTTCTTTATCACCAAGCTCAACTAATTTCCCAAGATACATGACACCGACCTTATCGCTGACATGATGTACAACAGCCAGGTTGTGAGAAATGAATAAGTAAGTGAGTTGCTTTTCCTTTTGAAGATCCTTCATCAGATTAAGTACTTGGGCTTGCACTGACACATCGAGTGCAGAGGTTGGTTCATCACACACCAAAAACTCCGGCTCAGAAGCCAATGCACGAGCAATTGATAAACGTTGCCTTTGTCCACCAGAAAACTGATGAGGATACTTATCGGCATCTACGCCGGATAAGCCGACTTGTTTCAAAAGCGCCTCCACTCTGCTTCGAACATCCTTTTCTTCGCAAAGCTTATGAACCCGAAGCGGTTCAGCAATAATGTCCAGAACACGCCACCGGGGGTTCAAACTGGCATATGGATCTTGGAAGATCATCTGTACGCGCTGGCGAAGCTTTGGGTCGGTTTCAAGCTCGGCCAAAGGACGCGAAGCAAACTCAATTGAACCAGTGCTGCTTTTGTACAAGCCGACCAAAAGCCTGGCAATAGTTGATTTTCCGCAGCCAGACTCTCCGACAAGAGCGAGAGTCTCACCAGCTTGAATATCGAAGCTCACGTCAGCTACGGCTTTAAGCAACAGCTTTGGTTTACGTTCAATGACTCGATTTAACCAAGGCACTGATACATCGAAGGTTTTGGTGATGTTTTTCACACTTACAAGCGGTCGCTGACGTAATACTGAATTAGGGTTTTTCATTTTGGATCAGCGCACGACGTGCCAGCAGGCGGCCAGGGACGAGTTGGAGGTCGTATTCGTCAATTCGGGGCGATCAACAAAACATCGATCAATCGTTTGAGTGCAACGGGGATTGAATGCACAGCCTTTAGGTATAGCGTTCAGGCGAGGCATGGCACCGTCAATCTGTGCAAGTCGCCCACGATTCGATGTCAGACTTGGAATTGAGCCCATTAACCCAACGGTGTACGGGTGTTGCGGTTGATGAATAATTTGCGCTACGGGGCCGATCTCGGCGATGCGTCCCGCATACATTACTGCAACACGATCAGAGGTTTCGGCAATCACACCCATATCGTGCGTAACCAGCATAACGGAAGTACCGTTCTCACGGCAAAGTTTTTTGATCAGCGAAATGATTTGAGCTTGGATGGATACGTCGAGTGCCGTGGTTGGTTCGTCAGCGACGATGAGCTTTGGATCTGCCGCGAGTGCTAAAGCGATGACCACGCGTTGGCGCATACCGCCAGAGAATTGATGAGGGAAGTGGTCTATCCGCGCTTCCGCGGCGGGAATGCCCGTTGACTTTAGTAGATCGATCGCCCGTGTACGTGCTTGCGCATGCGTAAGTTGAAGATGCGTCTCAATAGTCTCAGTTAACTGCCTTCCCACGGAATACAGTGGGTTGAGGGAGGTGAGAGGGTCTTGGAAAATTGCGCCAATTTCTCGGCCGCGAATCTTGCGCATCTCATCGTTGCTTAGGTTGTCGATTCTGCGACCTGAAAGGAGGATTTGACCGCCAGCAATGCGACCGGGTGGTTCCAATAGCCCAATAATCGAAGCGCCAGTAATTGACTTTCCTGCACCCGATTCGCCCACTACCCCTAACACTTCACCTTGCGCGATTGAGAAGCTCACGTCATCAATGGCGGTAAGCAAGGCTTTGCGTGTGGGAAACTCAACTTTGAGATTTTTAACCTCTAATAATGGCGCGCTCATATCGTTACTAATTTAGTTTTGGATTGAGCGCGTCCCGCAGCCAGTCGCCAAGAAGGTTGACTGACATACAAAGCAACACTAACGTTAAGCCAGGAAACAAGACTAACCACCATTCGCCAGAATACAAGAAGTTATTACCGTTATTAATCATCGTGCCCAGCGATGGAGTTGTGGGCGGTACACCGACACCTAAGAAAGATAAGGTTGCTTCTGTAATGATTGCGGTTGCAACGTTAATCGTGGCGATAACGAGCACTGGGCCTGTGACGTTAGGCAATACGTGCTTGAACATGATCTTCCAACGCGGTACGCCAATGACTCGAGCTGCTTGAATGTACTCTTTGTTTTTTTCGACGAGAGTTGAGCCGCGTACGGTACGCGCATATTGAACCCAATTGGCTAAGCCAATGGAGCAAACCAAAACAATTAGTGCGACGGTATCGGTGTTGATATTTTTTGGTAACGCGGCTTTAGTAATGCCGTCGACAAGCAAAGCAATCAAGATTGGAGGAAATGAAAGCTGCACGTCAGCAACTCGCATAATCAGCGCGTCTAACCTACCGCCGACATAACCCGACAAAAGCCCTAGACCAACACCCAGCAACATCGCCAAAAGCACGGACGCTAGCCCGACTAAGATGGACACTCTGGAGCCATAGAGAATAGTTGAGAAAACATCTCGCCCTTGGTCGTCGGTACCTAGGACATACTTAAATACACCCCCATCAGACCAAAACGGAGGCTTCAACGAATCATTCAACTCTAGAGTTGCTAAATCGAAGGGGCGATGGGGGGCAAAGACGGGCGCAAACAATGCGCCAACGATTAAAACAAAAGCAACCACTGCCGCGACGATTGCGACAGGGTTGTTTTTGAAGCTAAACCAAATGTCGCTATCTTTAAAGAGAGCGATTTTGGCGGCAATAGTACTCATGCGATTGGTAACTTGAGCTGCAATTATTTCTTAATCACGACCCACTTCATTGGATTGAAGTTATCTGGCAGTTGTACTAGGTTCACAGACTTCTTCATGCCCCAAGCCAGCGCTTGTTGATGCAAAGGCAAGTGGCCAACGTCGTCTTGGTGGATCTTGAAGGCTTCTGCAATCATGGCGTCGCGTTTTGGCTTGTCAGTTTCCGATGCAATTTTCGCAGTGAGATCGTCAACCTTAGGGTTGCTATAGCTACCAAGGTTGAACTGCCCACGACCGGATGTGTTTGGTGATGCCAAGATAGCATTCAAAACATTATGCGAATCGTATGTGCCGGGTGTCCAGCCCAGGAGATAGAACGATGTGTTGCGAGACAATATTTTTGGAAAGTAAGTGATTTTGGTTTCTGAATCGAGCACGATCTTTACATTGACTCTGGCCATCATGCCAGCAATCGCTTGGCAGATCTCACCGTCGCTGACATAACGGTCGTTCGGGCAATTCATTTTCACTTCAAAGCCGTTTGGATAACCCGCTTCAGCCAAAAGCTTTTTTGATGCCTCTGGGTCATAAGGCAAGCGCTTGTTGAGATCTGCAACGAAGCCGCCAATTCCAGGGGCCACCATTAAGCCAGTTGGTGTCGCACTTCCGCGCATGATGCGAGTTTTAATCGCTTCGATATCAATGGCTTGATAGAACGCTTGGCGAACTCGTTTATCTTTGAACGGATTTTTACCTTTGACGTTCGAGAATAAGAGCTCATCACGAGACTGATCCATGCCTAAGAATATCGTGCGCAACTCTGGGCCTTGCATCACTTTCAAGTTCGCGTTGCTATTTACGCGGGCAGCGTCTTGTACAGGTACAGGCTGCATCATGTCGATCTCGCCAGAAAGTAGCGCGGCTACGCGGGTAGCATCGTTGCCAATGGGCGTGAAAATGATTTCTTCGATATTGCTTTCAATTTTGTCCCAATAAACACCGTTGCGTACGAACACAGTTTTTGCTGCGGGCTCACGCGATTTCAGACGAAATGGGCCTGTGCCATTCGCTTTAAACGATGCCGTATTTTCAGTACCTTTGCGACGATCTACTGGGCGCTGCGCGCCATTTTCTTCACACCATTTCTTGCTCATAATGTAAACAAGCGAAAGCACGTCAGGCAAGATAGGGAACGGAGCTTTTGTTGTAATTTCGACGGTATGGTCGTCAATCTTTTTGACTTCTTTCACGTCGTTCGTGTAGCTCTTCATATCCGAGCCATCGAGTTGTGTGCGCGCTAAGGTGAAAACGACATCATCAGCAGTAAACGGCGTGCCATCGTGAAATTTCACCCCTTTTCGTAAATCAAAGCGCCAAGTGGTTGGGTTTGTCTGAGTCCATTTTGTTGCTAAGCCTGGCACCATGCCGAGCTTTTTGTCTCGCGCTACCAAGGGCTCATAGGTCGATTGCAAAAATGACAATTGCAATGATTCATTTAGCGAATGAGGATCCATCGACGTGATGTCGCCTTGATCGGCGATACGGAATGTAACCGCTTCGGCGGCAGGGCTTGCTGCGAGTGATGCAGCAATGAAACCAGCCATCAATGCGGCTTTAAATTTGGGTAGTGATGTTGCAAACAAGGTCATAAAAGTCTCCTCTGTGAAATCTTAGTGTTTGATTTCAACGATGCAATTTTGCCGCTAGGCGCTGCGCTATTTGTTCGACTTGCCGAGCGCAGCTTACCGCTACAGAATCAAATCAAACACTAAGATTTC
>JAYWIG010000366.1:0-5695 GCA_043789035.1 Betaproteobacteria bacterium | reverse complement strand
CTTGAAAAAAAGCCTCATTCAAATAGGGTGTTGAACGATGTTCGAGGTAGGTTCTTTCGTAACAGCGATAAAAAAAATGCCAATCAGCCGGGGTAATTGCCTCGCCGGTTAACCTCTCAAGCACAATGTTTTGCTCGGCGACTTTGCGTCTTTCTGCTCGAATTTTTTTTCGTTTGGGCTGGGTTAGGCTACCTAAGAATTCTTCGAAATTTTCAAATCGGCGAGTTTTGCCATTGGTCTCGGTTTTGATGTTGTGCCAATGGAATTGAACGCCTTTTCTGTCCATAAGCCTAGCCGCATTAAAAGCGGTTTGTTCGATCTCTTGAGGCAATAAGCAATGAAAAGAAGATACCTTTTGCGTTTTTGCATACTCTTTGATCTCCACAACTAACGCCGCGCGGGCTGCATCGTTGATGGCGAGCAGGCGCTGGCCTCGAACCGGTGTAAACGGAATCGCGCTGAGCAATTTTGGGTAATAGTCCAAGCCATGTTGTTGATAGGCATTGGCCCATGCCCAGTCGAAAACATATTCACCATAAGAATGAAATTTGCGATAAACCGGGCAAGCGGCAACTAAGGTTTTGTTGCTATCACGTAAAGTGATGAACTCAGGCTGCCAGCCGGTATCGCGCACTTCTTTGTTATCGACGCAGCCATGCTCTTGCATTAATTGCAACCAAGGGTAACTTAAAAAAACGTCACCAGCCTGGTAGCCATTGGCGTCTCTTAGCGCATGCCACTCGTTAGCGTTGAGGGTATTTAAATCGCGCACAACCTGCATGCGATAATCTTTAGTCATGAACGTTCATTCGAAAATCAAAGTTGCTGCTGCTCAGTTAAATCAAATCATCGGTGATTTTGATGGTAACTCGCAGCGTATTGTCGCCGCCGCAAAAAGCGCTTTCGCGCAAGGTGCCCGTATTGTATTGACGCCAGAGCTTTCGCTCACCGCATACCCCCCAGAAGACTTGCTTTTACGGCCAAAATTTTTTGAAAAATGTGCAGACTCGCTCGCAAAACTTGCCGCAGAGCTTTCCGGGCTAGATGTTCATGTGATCGTCGGTGCGCCAGTAATGCGCGAAGGCAAGCGCTATAACGCTGCTTTGTGGTTGTATAAAGGTGCAGTCATCGGCGAGTACTTCAAGCATGAATTGCCGAATTATTCCGTGTTTGATGAAGATCGCTATTTCGAGGTCGGTACAGAGCCGTTGGTGGTTCAAGTTGACGGTACACATTTTGGCGTCGTTGTGTGTGAAGATTTTTGGTTTGATGCAGCCCCACAACGTGCAAAACAGGCAGGCGCTGAGGTGCTTTTAGCATTGAACGCATCGCCCTATCACACCAATAAGCAGCCACTGCGCTTCGATGTCAGCCATGATCATGTAAGCAGCTTAAAGCTACCTTTTGTCACTGCCAACCTGATTGGTGGACAAGACGAGTTGGTATTCGACGGGCACTCCTACGCGTTACATGCCGATGGCACCCTCGCCGCGCAGGCCAAGGGTTTCGAACCCGACATCCTTTTGGCAGAGGTTCAAAGGTCTGAAGGCGGAGCAGTTGATTTTGTAAAAACCGCAGCGCAAGCGTCCTTAGCGAGTACCGCTGCTGCCGCTTCTGGCGCGTTTGCATTTGCAACCGAGGCTCAAGTGTATAAGGCGCTGGTTCTCGGAGTGCGCGATTACCTATCGAAAAACGGCTTTCCTGGTGCCGTGCTTGGATTATCTGGCGGTGTGGATTCAGCCCTAGTGATGGCGATTGCCGTAGACGCTATCGGGGCAGATAAAGTTCGGGCCGTGATGATGCCGTCGCCCTATACTGCGGAGATTTCATGGGTGGACGCCAGAGACATGGCACATCGACTCGGTGTGCGTTATGACGAAAAATCAATTGTTGCTTGCTTTGATGCGTTTAAAGACACGTTGCGCAGCGAATTTGTTGGCCTGAAAGAAGACGCAACCGAGGAAAACTTGCAAGCCAGAATACGTGGCACGTTGCTGATGGCTCTCTCAAATAAGTTTGGCTCTATCGTGTTGACTACCGGCAATAAGAGTGAGATGGCAGTTGGCTATTGCACCTTGTATGGAGATATGGCCGGCGGGTTTGCAGTCATTAAAGATATTCCCAAAACACTGGTTTATCGCCTGTGCCAATACAGAAACGCATTAGGTGTGGAGCAAGGCATTGGTGAGGTTATTCCTGAGCGAATTATTACTCGCCCCCCAAGTGCGGAGTTGCGCGCTGACCAGAAAGACCAGGATTCACTACCGCCTTATGAAGTGCTGGACGCAATTGTGCAAGGCTATATGGTTGAGAATCGTAGTGTCGATCAACTCATTTCCGACGGTTTGCCAGAGGACGCAGTTCGAAGGGTGGTAAAACTTATGCGGCTCAATGAGTATAAGCGGCGACAATCTCCAGTGGGTATTCGGGTATCTGAGCGTGCATTTGGACGGGATTGGCGCTACCCGATTACCTCGAAGTATCGAGAAGATTAACGGCTGCCTAGATTCACTTAGAATCAAAACAACATTCCTCTTTTAGCTCGGAGATTTCCATGAAACGTATTAGTGCAATTGTTAAACCCTTCAAACTCGATGAAGTTCGTGAGGCCTTAGCCGAAGTCGGAGTAACTGGCTTAACAGTGACGGAAGTTAAGGGTTTTGGCAGACAAAAAGGGCATACCGAGTTGTATCGTGGTGCCGAGTACGTAGTCGATTTTTTGCCGAAAGTCATGATTGACGTCGTAGTACCTACAAACCTCCTTGATCGTGCGATTGAAGCGATCAGCAAGGCTGCTCATACCGGCCGTATCGGCGATGGCAAGATCTTCATATTCGATGTTGAGCAGGTAGTGCGTATTCGGACTGGTGAAACTGGGGACGCCGCAATATAGACTAGATTTTAGGCAAAAACGCCTTTAACTCGCCCGGCTACGCGCTTAAAGCCTTTGTAAATCAGGCGCATCAGCACCAGTGCCATGACGATGAATATCAACAAGCATACGATGAACGCCGTGGGGTTTTGCGTGGCTAGGTAAGTTCCACCAACCACGGCAACGTCCTCTGTCAGAGATAAGGCTATGTTTGAAAAGGGCTCGGGCGACGTATTAGCCACGGCCCGCGTACCTGATTTCGCGAAGTGAGTCGTAGCCGTGAGAGAACCTCCGAGAAGGGCTGCTGCCATGGCAATTGCGGTTCCGGAGTCGCCAAATACGGCGGCGGCAAGTGCAGCTCCTGCAGGAATTCGAATAAAGGTTTGTAAGCTATCCCACACTGAATCAAGCCATGGAAGCTTGTCTGCAAAGAGTTCGACAATAGACATAAACCCTGAGGCGCCTAACATCGCTGGGTGCGCAATTGCACTCAAGTGTTCCGGCAACTGCCAATAGCCAAAATAGCTCGCTATGCCAAAAATAAAAAGTACTGCGTATAAGCGAATACCCGCACCCCAAGCCAGCGCTCCCGCTAGTGCGAGATCGGGGATATGGTGCATGCCTACTTGTAGAATATTTTCCATAACTGCCTTGTCGAATTCGCTAAACTATGTGCGATGTTAACGTCAGATAATACTTCTGCGTCGACAAGTAAATTGCAATGAATCGTGTACTTGGCCGGTTTAAGCTTAAACCTTAAGCGGCTTTCAACAATACGATTAACGCACCGCTGCCACCGTCGTTGGGCCGGGCTTGGCAAAAAGCCAAAATTTCGTCGCGTTGTACCAACCAGCGCAAAACCTTTCCCTTTAGCACAGGCTCGCGGTCAGGCGATCCCAAGCCCTTGCCATGTATCACCCTAACGCATCGCCAGTCGTTCTTCTGACAATTGTTTAAAAACTGCACCAAGCAATCTCGCGCTTCGTCAGTTCGAAAGCCATGTAAGTCGAGCTGTGCTTTAACTGACCAGTGCCCCTTACGAAGCTTTCTAACTACCTGAGGGGAAATGTGATCTCGGCGAAATGACAGATTTGAGTCAGTATCTAGCAGGCTCTCGATGTTGATCTCATCAGACATTGATGCAGCAAGTGCCGCCTGCTCATCGAGCTCTGTTTGAAATGGGTAAGGTGCGGGCGATTTTGGGGCCAAGGAAAGGCGGTTACTTGGAGGCAGTAAAACCGCGTCGCGCATTTCTCGGCGAAAAACATTGGCTTCGCGAGCACGCTGGGCCGCGAGTTCTTTCTCGCGGCGCAAGCGTTCAGCTTTTTCTAATGCATCGGATTCAAGTTTTTTCTTAAAGCCAAGCAAATCGCCAAAGGTTTTCATAGTAAAAAGGTACTAGCACACTAGCTTGTTTGGTTCTCTAAATAACGTTGTGCGTCGAGGGCTGCCATGCAACCTGTGGCCGCACTCGTAATGGCTTGGCGGTAGATATGATCTTGCACATCACCCGCAGCAAATACACCTGGAATATTGGTGGCTGTGGCTTGACCCTCTAGGCCGCTTAAAGTTTGAATATAGCCACCTTTCATACTGACTTGTTCTTTAAAAATGTCGGTGTTGGGGCTGTGGCCAATAGCGATGAAAACACCCTGCAACGCGAGATCGGTTTTAGCGCCATCGCGGGTATCTTTAATACGAATACCATTAACACCTTTGACATCGCCAAGCACTTCATCGACTTCATGAAACCACTTGATTTCAACGTTGCCGTTTTTTGCTTTTTCCATCAGTTTATCTATGAGAATTGCCTCGGCTTTGAATTTGTCCCGGCGATGAATCACAGTAACTTTTTTCGCGATATTTGATAGGTAGAGTGCCTCTTCAACAGCGGTATTCCCACCGCCAACTACACAGACTTCCTGCCCACGATAGAAAAAACCGTCACAGGTTGCACAAGCAGATACTCCTTTGCCAGAGTAGGCTGTTTCTGAAGGGATGCCTAAATACTTCGCAGACGCCCCTGTAGCAATAATTAAGGAGTCAGCAGTATATTCACCAGAATCGCCGATTAAACGAATGGGCTTCTCGTTGAGCTTGGCAGTGTGGATGTGATCAAAAATAATTTCAGTACCAAAGCGCTCTGCATGTTTCAAAAACCGCTCCATTAACTCTGGCCCTTGCACACCGTCTGCATCTGCTGGCCAGTTATCGACTTCGGTGGTTGTCATGAGTTGGCCACCTTGCGCTATGCCGGTAATGATCACCGGTTTTAGATTCGCCCGAGCTGCGTAGACAGCGGCGGTGTAGCCAGCGGGGCCTGAGCCGAGAATTAATACATGGGCGTGTTTTGTGCTTGGCGCAGCGGTACTCATCGTGAGGTTCCTAGGTGTAGCGTTGTTTATAAATCAAAATTTCGCCGACGAGCGGTCGAAAATAGCAGAAATTATGTTATTAATCAGGTGGTTACGAATTAAAGCTCATGCAGTTTTGCAATTTCAGCCCTGTCTGATGCAGAATTATAGAGACCGAAACGGATAGTGGATTAGTTTTGTGACTAATTGCCTTCATCCCGTTGATGTTTTTATTTGCAGAAATTTCGTTTACGTCCTCTCTCTTTATTTTGTAGGTAGGTATGGCACAAGAAGAAAACAAGGCCTTTCTAAGACGGGTTCCGCTCTTTCAAAGTCTCAATGAAGCACAGCTTGACGTGCTTGCTACGGGGAGCTTGCGTCGCAACTATCCTCGCGGTCGAACGATTGTTGCCGAGGGCGAGCCCTCTCAGTCGCTATATATTCTTTTGTCTGGTCGCGCCAAGGTACA
>JAYWIG010000365.1:0-5718 GCA_043789035.1 Betaproteobacteria bacterium | reverse complement strand
TTTTTAAAAGATAACGTTCGACTTGGCGAAGCGCTGCAGACGAGTTATTTCGAATTGAAGTAATACCGAAAAATGCAAAGAAAGAAGACCTTATGTTGCTAACAGTTACCCATACCACTCGATACCAGTATGCCGAACCGGTTGCTAGGAGCACGCAATATATTCGCTTATCGCCGATCACGTCGAATCGCCAGCTAGTACACAAATGGGATGTAAAGTTACCGGTTGAATCGGTGACGATGAATGATTCGTTTGGTAACTATACCCATGTATTGACTTACGATAAGCCCCATGATTCGATTGAGATTCGAGCGCGCGGTCAGGTAGAGGTGAACTCGGTTGATGAAGGCGAGCCCGCCGGTAGCGTAAACCCTATGGTGTTCTTGCGGAGAACTCCGCTAACCCAAGTTGATGCTGCGATTTTAGAGTTTATTACGCCTTTTCGGGCGATGGTGAAATCAAGGCCTCTCATGGGCGTGACGGAGCTGATGGGTGCCGTCCTTGAGAAGATGCCGTATACGGCTGGCTCTACCTCGGTAGAAACAACGGCTGCGCAATCGTTCGCCTTAGGTAAGGGTGTTTGCCAAGACCATAGCCACGTATTTTTGGCGTGCTGCCGAGAGTTACAGGTGCCTGCTCGTTATGTAAGCGGTTATGTTTATTCATCGAATCGCGAAGAGATGGCTAGCCATGCTTGGGTTGAAGCTTGGTTGAATAACCGTTGGGTGAGCTTCGATATCAGTAATGCGAAGGCCGCTGGTGGTGCCCACATCAAGTTGGCAGTGGGCCTAGATTATTTAGATGCATGCCCTGTACGCGGCGTGCGACTAGGCGGTGGTGAGGAACAGCTTTCAATTGAAGCTCAAGTGAATGTAGATCAATGACGTATTGCGTAGCTATGTCTCTGAATCAGGGGCTTTTGTTTATGTCTGACTCTCGCACCAATGCGGGGGTTGATCATGTATCGACGTTTTGCAAAATGACGGTGTTCGAGAAAGCTGGCGAACGTGTTCTGGTACTGCTTAATGCGGGCAATCTTGCAACCACTCAAACAGTGGTGAGTATTCTTAAAAAACGTATTGAGAGCGAAGATACACATTTAATGAATACGACATCAATGTTCGATGCTGCTGGCCTACTAGGGGATGCGATACGTTCAACGATCGATCACATAGAGAAAACCCAGCTGACTCAAGGCGGTGTTGATTTTGGTTGTACGTTTTTAATCGGAGGCCAGATAAAAGGCGAAGAGCCGCGTTTGTTTTTGGTATACCCGCAAGGTAATTTCATCGAAACCACCAGCGATACTGCTTATTTTCAAATTGGTGAGAGCAAGTACGGGAAGCCAATTATCGATAGAGTGGTAACCCCAGAAACCGAATTTGATGACGCGGTGAAGTGCGCGCTGGTTTCGTTTGATTCCACCATTAAAAGCAACCTGTCAGTGGGCTTGCCGATTGATCTGGCGTTGGTAGAAAAAGATAAATGCGTTTTGAAGCTCCGGCACCGATTTAATGCGGATGATGCTTATTTGAAAACCGTCAGAATCGGTTGGGGGCAGGGCTTGCATCGAGTGTTCGATGACCTGCCAGCGCCCGAATGGCTTTCAGCTAACGGCGCGGTTCAGTAATTCGCCAGCGTGTTTCTTAGTAGTGGCGGTAATGGCGATACCACCTAACATTCTGGCTACTTCGTCAACACGCTCGTCACCGCTCAGAACAGACACTTGGCTAGAAGTTTTGCCTTTGACGGTTTGTTTACTGACGCGGAATTGATGGTGAGCACAGGCTGCTACCTGGGGTAAGTGTGTGACAGATAGCACTTGTCGAGAATCGCCTAATGTGCGCATTAGCTTGCCGACAACTTCTGCAACCGAGCCACCAATTCCAGCATCGGCTTCATCAAAGATTAAGGTGGGCACGGGATTAGCTTGCGCGGCTAAGACTGCAATGGCTAAGCCGATCCTTGATAGCTCGCCCCCCGAAGCGACTTTCGAGATAGCGCGTGCGGCCACCCCTTCGTGGCCAGCGACTTGAAACTCGATATGGTCGGTACCGTGGCTTGCAGGCGCATTATCGTTAACCGCGATATCCATCTTTGCGCCCTTCATACCTAGGCTTTGAAGGTGGCTGCTAACGCCCTTGCTTAGTTTGGCGGCAGCTTTCTTTCGAGCCAGCGACAGCTTTTGCGATAGTTGAATATAGTCCTCTTTGGCACGTGTAACTGTGGCTGTCAGCGCTGAAATATCTTGTGACTGCGTGAGTAGACTTAAGCGGTTTTCAAAATCGATTTGCTCGTTGAAAAGTTGCTCGGGTTGAACTTTAAATTTACGCGCAGTCGTAAAAAGCGCACCGACTCGTCGATCAATCTCTTCTAATCGAGCTGGGTCTAATTCAATTTTCTGCCCATAACTAGAAAGATCTGAGCCTGCTTCATCGAGCTGAATGACTGCACTCTCGATCAGATCAAGACATGGCTTTAAGCTTGCGTCGATACTGACAAGACTTTTGAGTTTTTGGGCAACCGTTTGCAGGCGATTGACGATTGCATCGTCGTCATCAATTAGTGCCCCGGATGCGCCTTGGGCTATTTCGATGAGCTGTGCGGCGTTGGCTAGACGTTTTTGCTCTTGGCTTAAATTATCCCACTCACCTTTGATGAGCTTTAACTCTTTCAACTCATTGAGCTGCCATACAAGGCGATCACGCTCTTGCTCGAAATTCTTCCCCGCGTTTTGCGCTTGCGCTAGGTTTTGTTCGGCTTCTGTCCAAGCTTTGTAACGACTGCCTAGCGCTTTGACGTCGGGTTCGATGGAGGCAAAACCATCGAGTAATTCTCTTTGGCCATCGCCTCGCATCAGCGATTGAGCAGCGTGCTGGCCATGGATATCTATCAACCGCTCGCCGATTTGCTTGAGCATGGCAGCTGTGGACGGATGGCCGTTGATAAAAGCCCTTGAGCGGCCATCGGCGTCAATCACTCGTCTGAGCTGCAAAAGGCCAGGGTCACCATTCAGATCGCGCTCGGCTAGCCATTGCTCTAGGGGGATATCGGCAGAAAACTCGGCGCTAATATCGGCACGTGGTTGCCCTTCGCGCACAGCGCCACTATCGGCGCGGCCACCAGTGACTAAACCGATTGCGTCGAGAAGTATTGATTTACCAGCACCAGTTTCGCCCGTAAGTACGGAGAAGCCCGATTCAAATTCAAGCGCTAAGGTGTCGACAATAACAAAGTCTTTAAGGTGCAGAGATAAAAGCATGTTGCAATTATTGCTCAAGCGCGAGAAACCACTCAACCCGCTGCTAAGCTAGGTCGATTAGCTAGGTCGATTGGCCTAAGCTTCTAGTCAGAAGCCCGTTTGTTGAACTTGTAGGAAATTGGCATCTCTTGCCAATTGAGCTTAGAGCGCAGGGTTGCAAAGTGGCTATAACCAATCGGGTGCAAAAATCTTGCCGAAAACGGTGCTCGGGCCACAACGATGTCGTCACCATTTTGCAAATCGCTAAATACTTGCATGTCGCCGGATACTCGGGGTTCTTTGCCATCCACCACTCGAATATTGATCTCGACCTCGTCCGGAAGACAGATTGGGCGATTTGATAGTGAATGAGGCGCAACCGGTACCAACACCATGCCCCCTAAGCCGGGGTGGAGAATTGGGCCGTTTGCTGATAAAGCATAGGCGGTAGAGCCCGTTGGCGTAGCGATAATCAGGCCGTCAGCTCGCTGGTTGTACATGTATTGGCCATCGACATGCACTTGTAGCTCGATCATGCCATTGCGGGACGATCTGCTAACAACCACATCATTGAGTGCCGATGTTTGCCATACCATCGTGCCTTCTCGCATTACTCTGGCAGTTAGAAGGCTTCGGTTATCGACTTCGTAGTGGCCATCGAGAATGGGCCCGAGCGCTTCGCGCCAGTGTTCTAAAGCGATATCGGTAATGAAACCGAGACGGCCATGATTAATGCCTACTAGGGGAACGGAGAACTTTGACAGTTCACGAGCAATACCCAGCATCGTGCCATCGCCCCCGACTGCTATGGCTAAGTCGGCTTCATTGCCGATTGTTTCCGCGGTTGCTCGTGAAAAGTCAAGACGGCCGATGGATGCAGCAGTTTCGGCTTCGAGAAGCACTTGCATGCCACGTTCTTGCAAAAATGTAGCGATCTCGACCAAAGTACCGCCAATGCCCTCGGTTTGGTAGCGGCCAACCAGTGCAATCGTCGTAAATGGCTTGCTATGTTCGACGTCAATGGAGGTTTGTGTGGTTGTTGGGGTAACTTCATGCATATCAATTTGATTTAATCACATAAATGGATGCCGAATATTCTAAAATCGATTTATGCTTGATAGACGTGCCCAAACCTTACTTAAAACTCTCATAGAGCGCCATATTGTCGATGGCACTCCCATCGGCTCCAGGTCACTTTCGAAGTACTCTGGGCTAGATTTATCGCCGGCGAGTATTCGTAACGTGATGTCAGATTTGGAAGAGCTTGGGCTTATTGCTAGCCCTCACACTTCGGCAGGCCGAGTACCGACACCGAGAGGCTACCGATTGTTTGTAGACACGATGCTGACAGTCCAGCCCATGGCGCTCGACCAGCATGAGCAAATGCAGGACAAGTTGCACCCCGATGAGCCGCAGAGGGTGCTTTCTGTGGCCGCTAACGTGTTATCCAGCTTATCGAGTTTTGCAGGGGTTGTCATGACGCCGCGTAGTTCGTCGGTGTTTAAGCAGATCGAGTTCTTGCGCTTAGGTGAAAAGCGAATTTTATTGATCATCGTTTCACCTTCTGGCGATGTACAAAATCGAATCATGTTGACTGACAAAGACTACACGCCTAGTCAATTGGTCGAGGCCGGGAATTATTTGAATGTGAATTTCGCAGGTCGAGATTTTGATGAGATTCGCGGTAAGCTAACGCACGAAATTAGTCGCCTGCGGGATGATATTACTTCGCTGCTGCATCGAGCTGTTGACGTGAGCGACCAAACGTTAAATGAAAAAGCCGGCGAGACGATGGTGATTTCAGGCGAACGCAATTTGCTTAGCGTCGAAGGCCTGACCGACAACATGGTGCGCTTGCGAAAGCTCTTTGATTTGTTTGAGCAGAAGACATCGTTGTTTCAATTGCTAGATGAATCGAGCCGTGCTGAAGGTGTGCAGATTTTTATCGGCGGTGAATCGAAGCTTGTACCGATTGATGAGTTAACTGTTGTGACTGCGCCCTATGAGGTGAATGGGAAAGTGGTTGGTACGCTCGGCGTTGTTGGACCGACTCGGATGGCTTATGAGAGGGTGATACCGATCGTCGACATCACAGCTAAGTTGGTGGGGTTGGCTTTAAGCGGGAATAATTGATTTGTCGGTTTTGTGAGTAGTTACGCCGAGAGAGGTCGAATAGGTTACTCCGCTCATGTCCTCCGCCCTTCGGGCTCCCCCTTGACTTCGCTACGCAACCTACCCGACCTCTCTCGGCTAGCACACGCCGGTGGTTTATCAACCCGCTTGAGCCAACGGTGTTTTTAACACCCGTGTTGGAGGTGCTGTTGCTTCCTCTCCCAATGGCTGATCCAAAAACAGTGGTTACTGATCAGATCGGTGAGGTGCTCTGCGGAACGAAGTAAAGGGGGAGACCGAAGGTCGGAGGACATGAGTGCAGCAGAGCATCTCATTGAGCTGATCTAGCTACACCGCTCGTGCCA
>JAYWIG010000364.1:0-22939 GCA_043789035.1 Betaproteobacteria bacterium | reverse complement strand
TAAGATCGTTACGGGCTTTACGCGCCCCCACAACGTCAAACATTTCCGTGCCGTCAATGTTCAATGTCTTGCGATTTACACCAGATTTAAACTCCAATGGCAACACACCCATGCCGACTAGGTTAGTGCGGTGAATTCGCTCAAACCCTTCTGCAACAATCACTTCAACGCCTGCTAAACGCACGCCCTTGGCAGCCCAATCGCGTGACGAGCCTTGGCCATAATCTGCGCCCGCAATGATAATCAGCGGCTGCTTGCGATCCATATAGGTTTCGATAGCTTCCCACATGCGAGTAATTGCGCCTTCAGGTTCGATACGCGCAAATGAACCGGGCTTCACCTTGCCATCGATCAACACCATCTCGTTCTTCAAAGTGGGGTTAGCAAAAGTAGCGCGTTGTGCTGTTAGGTGGTCGCCTCGATGCGTCGCGTAAGAATTAAAGTCTTCTTCCGGCAATCCCATCTTATGAAGATACTCACCCGCTGCACTATCCATCATGATGGCATTGGAAGGCGATAAATGATCGGTGGTGATGTTGTCACCCAATACTGCGAGTGGCCTCATACCCTTCATCGTGCGCACCCCTGCAAGAGCACCTTCCCAATACGGGGGGCGACGAATATAAGTGCTGGCAGCGCGCCAATCATAAAGAGGCGTAACCGCAGCGGTACTCACTACCCGCTCTTCGAACATCGGAATGTAAACAGAACGAAACTGTTGCGGTTTTACGCTGCTTGCCACAACGGCATCAATCTCCTCATCACTAGGCCACAGATCTTTGAGCATGATGAGTTTGCCATCAGGGCCTTTGCCAAACGAATCTTTCTCAATATCAAAACGTACAGTACCGGCTAACGCATAAGCCACCACCAACGGAGGCGATGCAAGGAATGCTTGCTTGGCATACGGATGAATGCGGCCATCGAAATTACGATTACCCGACAACACGGCGGTGGCGTACAAATCTCGATCAATCACTTCTTTTTGGATGACAGCGTCAAGCGCGCCTGACATGCCGTTGCAGGTTGTGCATGCAAAGGCAACGATACCAAAACCAAGCTGCTCTAGCTCTTTCATCAAGCCCGCTTCTTCTAAATATAAAGCGACAGTTTTCGAGCCAGGGGCAAGTGAGCTTTTTACCCAAGGCTGACGCTTTAAACCCATTCGATTGGCATTACGCGCTAGCAAAGCAGCGGCAATCACATTACGCGGATTACTGGTATTCGTGCAACTCGTAATAGCCGCGATAATCACCGCACCATCTGGCATCAGCCCTTCTTCTTTTTGCCACGGTGCTGCGATGCCTTTGCTAGCCAAATCGCTAGTTGCCACCCGAGCATGGGGGTTAGACGGGCCAGCCATATTACGCACTACGCTAGATAAGTCGAACTGCAGGGTGCGTTCGTACTGTGCTGTTTTTAGGCTATCGGCCCATAGGCCAACATGCTTGGCATAGGTTTCTACCAACTTTACCTGCTCAGCTGCACGGCCTGTCAACGTTAAATAGGTGAGAGTTTGCTGATCAATAAAGAACATCGCAGCAGTAGCACCGTATTCAGGCGCCATGTTTGAAATAGTGGCTCTATCGCCCAAGGTGAGCGCAGCAGCGCCTTCACCGTAAAACTCTAAATAAGCGCCGACGACTTTCGATTTGCGTAGAAACTCTGTTAATGCAAGCACTACATCAGTGGCAGTAATACCAGGCTGCGGTTTACCTAAAAGATTAACTCCAACGATATCGGGCAAACGCATCCAAGAGGCACGCCCTAGCATGACGTTTTCAGCTTCCAAGCCGCCCACGCCAACCGCGATCACGCCAAGCGCATCGACGTGCGGTGTATGGCTATCCGTGCCAACCAACGTGTCTGGGAAGGCTACGCCATCTTGCGATTGAATCACGGGCGACATGCGCTCTAAATTAATCTGATGCATGATGCCGTTACCAGCAGGTATGACATCGACGTTCTTAAAAGCGCGGCTGGTCCAATCAATAAAGTGAAAGCGATCTTCATTGCGCCGATCTTCAATCGCACGGTTCTTCTCAAAAGCGTTTGGATCAAAGCCACCGCATTCAACCGCTAGGGAATGATCAACAATCAATTGAACTGGTACAACCGGGTTCACCTTCGCAGGATCGCCGCCTTGATCGGCAATCGCATCACGAAGCCCAGCCAAATCGACTAACGCTGTTTGACCCAGAATATCATGGCACACCACCCGTGCCGGAAACCAAGGAAAATCACGATCTCTTTTACGCTCAATGATTTGAGTGAGGCATTCCGTAAGAATCGTTGGGTCGCAACGCCTGACAAGATTCTCAGCGTGGACTCTGGCAGTGTAAGACAGGCCATCCCAGGCGCCAGACTTAATGCTATCGACGGCTTGCTGGGCATCGAAATAGTCAAGAGACGTGCCAGGAAGGGCTTTGCGGAATAACTTGTTCATAGGGGCTTTTAGTTTAGATGTAGAGCTTATTACCCAAATTCTACCCGCCTCATATTCGTCTAAACTTACGATTAAGCAATCCCCAACAAGCATTACGCCTTCTTAGTGGAAACTTAGTTTACGTCGCACTTAAATTGCTATTATTAGTAACATTAGTTACCATTTATCTATGAATCAAATCTATTTAAAAAGCGACACGCACAATGTGCAAGTCATTGACATGCAAGAGCACGCTTGGCAAACAACTTCCAACCCTGGCCTGCACCTAAAACCAGTTCGACATGATGATGAAAACGGCCATTTTCTAGGCTTGGTTAAATTCGACGCATTCACGAGAAGCGGCCTACACCAGCATCAAGGATTGGCCACAAGCTTCGTCATTGATGGGGGCCTAACCGATTACCATGGTTCGATCAAGCTACATGAAGCCGGTATCAATCTTAACGGGGCTACCCATGATGCGATCGCTTATGCGCAGACCTTTTTGGTATCTAAACTTGAAGCCCCTGTAATCTATCCGCCCGACGCTGCAATAAGTGGTGTTCATGCAGGCTCCAAAGCTCAAGCATTCTCAAACCCGGCTCCCCTTGAACCACCAGAACTCAATATCAACGTTGATGCTTTGCCAAAGTTCGAAACCGGATACGCTGGCGTAACCACACAAACAATTTTTGACTACTCGCCACTCAAGCAGAATCGTCGCTATTGCCAAATACACATTACGCCGCAAAGTAAGCTCAATTTTACGGTCGCGGTGCGCACAGAATTTTGGGTAAGAGGCGGCAATCTAACGGTTAGCGGGCTAAATGCTCACGCAAACTGTTTCATCATCTGTGAACCCGGTTCACATGTCGAGATTGAATCGCCTTTTGGAGCGCTACTTTTAGCTTGGGCCGAAGCGCCAGAGCGTGGTGATTCGGCAGAGCGTAACTTATTTGGTTTTTAGCTCTTTTGAGCAAGCACAGCGGTTAACTTATCAAGCGTTGCATCTAATCGGGTAATCTCAAGCTCCGAAAGACAAGCAAACATCTGTGCTTCACGTTGCGCTGCGGATTCAGCAATTCGCTCAAACAACTCGATGCCTAATTTGCTTAAAGTCACCTGGGTACGCCTCGCATCATGCGCATCGGCAATTCGGTCAATTCGCTTGGCTTTTGCTAATGCCGCAAGCGCTCTACTCACACTCATCTTCTCAAGCCCGGTGTAGTCGGAAACCTCAGTAGCAAAACACCCTGGATGCGATGCTACAACCACCATTACGCGCCACTCGTTCAGACTAAGATCGTGGCGCCTGCCGATTACTTCATTAAATGGCCGTGCCGTTAAATTAACTAGTCGAATCAACTTAAAGAAGACTGATGAATCAACAATCTTCTTTTGTGCAACTGTCGCCTTTTTTTCTTTAACCTTTTCGGGTGCTTTCAACAATTTGCTCAATCTTGCTAATCAATGACGGGTTAATCTGGGCCTTCCATCGCGCGTACACGCGGCGTGAGGCGGTTTGCCATTCTGTCATTTCTGCGGCAGTGGGTATGTGCACTTGCACACCAAGTGCTTTTACTTTTTCCACATCGTCTGAAAAGAGTTTTCGCACTAACTCAGTTTGTTGTTTTGCGGCATCGATAGCGGCTTCTCGTACGAGTTTTTGATCCTGCGCGGACCAGGTATTCCAAATCGGGTTAGCAATCGCAAAAAGCAAAATGTCATTACTGTAATTCCATTTAGTGACAAATTTTTGCCCCAAAGTATGAACCTTGGCAGCAAGAAATACCTCTAATGGGTTCTCTTGTCCATCAATTGCACTTGACGCTAAAGCTGGTTGTGTGTCTGCCCAACTCATAAACGTTGGGTTTGCACCCATGCTCGACATGATGTCGCCATACATGGGGCTGCCAACAACCCGAATTTTTAGCCCTTTTAAGTCATCAGGTTTTAAGATCGCCCGCTTACTATTGCTAATTTGGCGGTAACCAGTTTCACCGATAGCAAGAGGCTCTGCCCCTGCTTTTCTTACCAAATCGAAGTATTCTTTTTGTACTACGTCGCTGCTCATGACCTTATCCCAAGCCTTATGGTCTGGAATCAGAAAGGGAAGTACAAACGGAGAAATTTCTTTCACCGTACCAAACCAATTGACTGGAGCTCCACAAAGAACATCGATAATGCCCTGCCTCATCGCAGAAAACTCTCGGGTTTGATCACCCTGCACTAAGGACGAACCTGGATACTGTTTGATGTTGATTCGACCAGCGGTGCGCTCCCGAACTAAGTTTGCAAATATTTCACCGCCCTTGCCCCACGCAAAGGCTGGTGGTACAACCGTGGACATTTTGTATTCGGTTTTATACGCCGTTTGCGCAAACAAATACCGAGGTGCAACCGCCAACGCGGTCGAACCAATAGCCGATTGTGTAGCGAAGGAAAGAATGGAACGTCTTTTCATCAGTATCTCCAAATGAATAATTGAAATTAGTAACCCAAGTATTTAGGTAGCCATAGAGCAATCGACGGGAACACTGCTACCAGTATCGTGACAAAAATAAAACTAACTACCAACCAACTTACATAGGGTACGGTGCTCTCGATACGCACCTTTGCCATCTTGCAAGCGACTAGTAAGTTCACTGCCATGGGAGGCGTAAATTGCCCGACTGCAATCATCATGGTGAGCAGGACACCGAACCAAACCACGTCCCAACCAAATGTTTGCATTAACGGGTAAAGCAGCGGCAAGAAAATAAGAAAAATAGACACACCGTCTAAAACCATACCCACCAATAGCAAGATCACCATTAGTACAGCCAAGGTGCCCGCGCTGCCTAACCCCGAAGCCTTCACAGCTTGCAATAAAGGGTCAGCCAGACCTAAGGTGCTGACGCTGTAGGCAAATATTCCAGCAAGCGCCATCACAATCATGATGACCGCTGAAATTTCCGCCGATTCACGAAAAATCGAATAGAGGTGCTCGAACTTTATCGTGCGATGAATTGCCATTCCAACAAACAACCCGTACACGACAGCGACGACGGCAGCTTCCGTTGGAGTAAACCAACCTGCTCGCATTCCTCCTAGGATAAGTATTGGCGCCGCCAAACCCCATATCGCCTCTTTCATTGAATGCCAAAATTGGGGGCGAGGCAACTCCTTCTCTAGTTCGCCGAAACCTTTCGCTCTCGAAATCAGCACGGCGGGAATCATCAAGGCCAAACCTGCCAAAATGCCTGGCAGCATACCCGCAGCAAACAATGCAGGAACAGAAGCACCTGGTACATTCACGCTGTAAACCACAAATGCAATCGAAGGAGGAATCAAGATATCAGTTGCAGCAGCGGCACCCACAACAGTGGCAGAGAACGGTGCTGGGTAACCTGCTCTAGACATTGCCGCAATCATCACGCCACCCACTGCTGCAGCATTAGCCGGGCCTGAGCCACTAATCCCACCCATCACCATAGCCACAATAATTGCCACCACCGGCAACATGCCAGGCCCTCGACCAACGCAACTTTGAGCAAACACCACCATGCGTTGAGCGACACCGGAACGGTCGAAAATCGTACCGACTAAAACAAACATTGGCAATGCAAGCAAAGGGTATTTTGCAATGCCCGCGTAAACGTTTTGCGGTGCCGCCATAAGGCCAAACACTGGCGCGCTTGAATTAGCCAAAGCAATTGCAACCATGCCACCTAAGCCAAGGGCAACACCAATCGGCACACCAATGGCCATGAGCACAAAGAAAATACTAAACAGTATGAAGCCAGTCATGGTTGCTTCACCCAAGCAAATCGAAGCGCTCTAAACCCAATAGCGAAACACAAAAACGGCAACCACACCGTAAACCACCAACGGGGTATGCCTAACCCCATCGTGGTTTCAGCATACTTTATTTCATCGAAAAGCAGCAGTGCGAATAGATAAGTCAGTAAAAAGAAGAACACCGCGGTTGCGCAAGCAGAAAAGACTTGCAACTTCCTACGCCGCTTTGCCGACCCACCTTCGTACAGAAACTCAATTCGAATGTGCTGATCTTTGGTAGCCATGCTGGCGGCGCCAGCGAAGGTCATCACCAACATCAGGAAGATAGAGATTTCTTCTGTCCATGCAAAAGACTGATCTGAAAAATAGCGGGTTACAACATTGCCCAAGGTAATTAAAACCAAGAACACCATGCAAGCAACGGCAACGTGCGCCTCTAACTCTTTGAGGCGCTGAGTGCGCATCATAAGGAATCTCCATATTTTTTATACTGAAATAATAGTAACCTATGTTACTAATTTCATGCAAAAAATACTTTTCCCTAAAAAAGTATATAAGTGATGGGAGCCGCCTGAGCTGCATTAGCAAGAAACAAACTGCCAAGCGCACTACAAACGCCTTTGGAGACTGAAGTCAACGACTTAAAAAAACGCGTCCAAACTATCCAGAAAAAACTTTAATGACTTTCATCTCTAAAGCAATTCTTAGGCCTACGCAGGCGGTAGCTTCCAAATCAAGGACTTAGTGAACTACTATTAGCCACACCCTCAATTAGTGTGATGCATCCGACTAAGCCTTCAACGCCGCATTCAACGTTGGGCTAGGCCGCATAACAGCTTCCATCTTCACCGGGTCGGGCATGTAGTAACCGCCAATATCCACAGGTTTGCCTTGCACCGCTTTTAATTCTTCAAGAATCTTCTTCTCGTTGTCTGTAAGTGCCTTCGCGATTGGCGCAAAATGCGCTTGCAGCTCTTTATCTTCAGTTTGCGCTGCAAGGGCTTGAGCCCAGTACATTGCCAAATAAAAGTGGCTGCCACGGTTATCAAGCTCACCAGTTTTGGTTGATGGGCCTTTGTTATTGTCAAGCAACATGCCAGTCGCATCATCCATGGTTTTAGCCAAGATCTTTGCTTTCGCGTTGTTCGTTTTAATACCAACGTCTTCGAGCGAAACCGCAATCGCCAAGAACTCGCCGAGCGAATCCCAGCGCAAATGGTTTTCTTCGACTAACTGCTTAACGTGTTTAGGTGCCGAACCACCCGCACCTGTTTCAAACATCCCACCACCAGCCATTAAAGGCACGATGGAAAGCATTTTGGCGCTAGTGCCAAGCTCTAGAATCGGGAATAAATCTGTGAGGTAATCACGCAAAATGTTGCCGGTAACAGAAATCGTATCTTTGCCGCGTATAACGCGCTCTAGGGTGTAGCGCATTGCACGTACTTGCGACATGATCTGAATATCAAGACCAGTTAAATCGTACTCTTTCAAATACGTCCTAACCTTCTTAATTAACTCAGCTTCGTGCGGGCGGTACTCATCCAACCAGAACACAGCGGGCATGCCAGACAATCGCGCCCTGTTAACTGCCAATTTCACCCAATCGCGAATTGGTGCATCTTTTACTTGGCACATACGCCAAATGTCGCCCGCTTCCACGTTCTGCTCGAGCAATACATTGCCAGCTTGATCAACAATTCGGGCGACGCCATCTTCTGCAATCTCGAAAGTCTTATCGTGTGAGCCGTACTCTTCGGCTTTTTGCGCCATTAAGCCAACGTTAGGCACCGTGCCCATAGTTGCAGGGTTAAATGCACCATTGGTTTTGCAGAAGTTAATGACCTCTTGGTAAATACGAGCGAAGGTACTTTCTGGGATTACTGCTTTGGTATCTTTTGGTCGGCCATCAGCACCCCACATCTTGCCGCCTAAGCGAATCATGGCGGGCATTGACGCATCAACAATCACGTCGTTCGGTGCATGTAGGTTCGAAATACCCTTAGCCGAATCAACCATCGCCAATTCTGGGCGATGCTCATGACAGGCATGCAAATCGCGCAAAACTTCTTCGCGCTTGGTGGTTGGCAAGCTGGCAATTTTTTCATACACACTGCTCAAACCATTATTGGCATTTACGCCCAACTCATCAAACAGCTTGCCGTGTTTCGCAAACGCGTCTTTGTAGAAAATCTTTACCGCGTGACCAAATACGATGGGGTGCGATACCTTCATCATGGTGGCTTTGACGTGCAACGAAAGCATCACGCCAGTTTCACGTGCGTCTTCCATCTCATCTTCATAAAACTTGCACAATGCCTTTTTACTCATGTACATGCTATCGATTACTTCACCGGCGATAAGAGAAACTTTCTTTTTCAGTACGATGGTCTCGCCGCGGGTCGTAACTAAATCCATTCTGACATCACAAGCTTTTTCAATCGTCATTGCTTTTTCATGGGCATAGAAATCACCACCATGCATGTGCGATACGTGTGTGCGCGAAGCTGGGCTCCACTTCGACATCGAATGTGGGTTCTTCTTTGCGCTACGCTTTACCGCAGCAGGAGCACGTCGATCAGAATTGCCTTCGCGAAGCACTGGGTTGACCGCACTGCCTGAGATTTTGGCGTACCGGTTAGCTAGAGCGATTTCATCGTCAGTTTTAGGATCTTCAGGATAATCTGGCACTTTGTAGCCATGAGCCTGTAGTTCACGAACGGCGGCAATCAGCTGCGGAATCGAAGCGCTAATATTGGGCAGTTTGATAATGGTTGTATCAGGCAATTGCGTCAACAGACCGAGCGCTGCCAAATTATCAGGCACTTTCTGAGCATCCGTCAGGTATTCAGGGAATTCACCCAGAACGCGAGCAGCCACGGAAATATCGCTCTTAACAACATCGATATTGGCCTGTGCCGCAAAAGCTGCAACTATGGGCAATAAAGAATAAGTCGCCAACAACGGCGCTTCGTCAGTAAGTGTGTAGATAATTTTGGAGTTACTTGCAGCCATAAAACGTCTCTTGAATTTGAAAATGAATACTTTTGCTTAAAAAAGTGGCGGAGAACCACAGGTAGCGAAAGCAGAGCCCGTATGGTACCTCCCTTAGGCCACGTTTGCAGCAGACATAAGATGCTTTTTTGATGACTCAACAGTCATTAAAAGGCGCTGCGTGTTTACCAAACTACTTACTAAGCTTTTTGAATGGAATCAACTTGGCTAAGCACGATTTTTCGAGTTGCTTGGTCGGCAGCGAACACATGCTCGACTTTTAACAACGCTAGCGTAATGTCCTATGGTGTGCCGAAGGTTGTAAACACACTAAAAAAGGCAAGCTCACCGAAGCTTGATGTAAAGCGTGTCGTCAACAATGGCGGCGTTGCATTTGCGGCCCGTTTATTAAGGAAATTATTCCCTAACTTCGATTGCCGCATTGCTTGGAACGCGAGCAATTTTGGTTCGACTGTTGGTTCTAACGCCGCATCTTTTTTGATGATACTAAGCAACAAGGGTGCTGCTTCGCGCAAGTTGAGCATGGGTTTTGTGAAGCCCGCGGGATGGCAAAGCAAATCGAGCGTATTTATTTTTTCTTGAGATAACTCCAGCTAGGGGATGAGCGTTTTAGCCAACCATACGCCGCCGTTATTGATTTGCAAAACATTCCAATGAGCATCTAAAACAAAACATGGAAACGGTTCATGCGACGCAAGTAAATGCGCCAATGCCTGCTTTGCCTGGGGAAGCGAAGGGTCGTCTAATGTGGCCTTGCCAAACGCCGGTGCAAAACCACCTAACATTATGATTGCGTTATTTTCCGGAAAAGACAATTGCAGCTCACTTAACCATTGCGCTAAAAGTTCGCGACTGGGCTTAACGCGACCACTTTCCACAAAACTCACATGCCGCTGAGAGACACCAATTTGCAAGGACAATGAGGTGTGCGGTCAGGGCTTCTTTGTCGAGAATTTAAACTCCTAAAACTCGTTCAACTCGAAGGCTCGTGATGAAAAAATCGATACTGATTGCCGTGCTCATTTTTTCGGCGTACTTACTGGCTTGGCGCTTTGGCACCATGGCTACTGGGGAATTATTACGCCGCACTTCCAATCTTTCGGCGCAGGCCAGGTGTTTACCGATTTAGTAATAGCGCTGACCCTTGCAATGATTTGGATAGTGGCTGACGCAAATTACTCACAAATCGATGCCGCGTATTGGCATGAATGGGAGATGTTTCATTTGCGAGAAGGCATTCAACCTCACAACGTTATTAACCTTGCTCTGTTTGCGGCGATATTAGGGAGTGTAGAACCAATACTGAACAGATAGACTGCGGGTTATCGAAACAGCTTAACCGTGGCGGCTCTAGCCGCCTATGTTCTGCCGATGCTAGAACCACTGTTACTTTGCCTGAATCAACTGAGGCACTCTTAGCAACACGAATTCATTATCATCGGCTTTATTTGGCTCTCTGCTGCTTGAGAACGGTAGGTTGTTGTCATTGCCCACAATGATGTGTTCCGCATCGACTATGTCGACATTCTCAATCGTGAAAAACGGAAAGCTAAGCTTTCCATCGACTTTAGGTTTGCGAGCTAGATTGTTTGGGTCATCAATGGCAAGAAGGTCAACGTAACCGATTTTTCGAACAGGGCCGTTCACGATAGCTTGCGACATTTCAATCTTGTAAACACGCTTAACTTTCGGTAAATCGTGAAAGCAATTAACCGCTCGCTGAATTGCACCACCAACTGTTGGGCAAGCTTTGTCTGGGGTGCCTTCGCCGTTATCGCGTTCAATGACAAGCGCGGTTGTTTCGTCGATCATGTTGAAATCACCAATTGCCAAGCCATTGGATTCCAACACATACTTCCAATGGCGTCCTGTCCAACGCTCACTAGCCACATCAAACTCCAGAACGCGAAGATACTCTCTGCCCTCGAGCTTTTCCGTTTCTTTGGTCGACGCATCCCAAATCGCTCCTTCGAGCATCGCGTAAAGCTTAGTCCCGTCTTTCGATGCCGCCATGCCTTCAAAACCACGCGAACGCCGTACCGTGAAATCTAGCGCTAAGTTTGGCGCAGCAGGTGTTAATACCGAAGGGTGATCAGGCGAACGTGCAGGCTTACCATCGACCATGGTTTCAAACACTGCAAGCACCTTCCCCTTCATATCAGTTTTGATTAGCCAAGGCCCGAGCTCATCGCCGATCCATATCGCACCACCAGCGAATTGAAAACTCTCAGTGTCGAAGTCAGCACCTGTCAAGTAGCGATTAGGCGAACCTTCGTGCACAATACGAAAAGGTACTTTCTTATCAGGGTCATGTAGAAAGATAGTTTGTTGACGCTGCAAGTTACCGGCTTTCCAGTCGATGGTGTAGCGGTTAAGGTAGAGCATCGCATCAGGCGAATTTGCTTTGGAGCCAAAGCCGTTATCGGTGAGCACCCAGTAGCTACCATCGGGCATCCGTTTAATACCTGAGTGGCCTTGTACAGGTTGCCCGCGAAAGGGTAAAGAAACACCTGTCGGGCGATTCGCCGACTTACCTTCGATAGAACCGATTTCTTGTACTCGCACACCGGTGGTGAACTTACCACTGATTCGCAAATCTGCAGGAGCATCCTTAGGCGCTTGCAAAAGGGTAAAGGCAGGTATAAGCGCATGACCAGCGAGTACTGCCGGAAATTCAGTTTGAGAATGGGCTGTGCTCAAACAGCAGAGCCCGATGGAGAAAGCAGCAAGAGTGGTAGTTTTCATATTTTCCGATTCTCAACCCAACAGATGACAGAGAGATGATGTTTTTTTGAATATTCCGTGAAGATCAACCCTCTAATTCTGTTACTGTGTTCTTTTAAGAGAGATCACATGGGCATACTCAAACTTCAAGGTTCCATGTTTGCGGTCGGCATTTCGTTGTTTCTGCTGGCACTAGATAGTGATGCCCAAACTACTTTCACCATTGCCACCGAATACCCGGAAACGGCGATGCCTGGTGAGGGCCTCAATACTTTTGCCAAGGCTGTCAATAAACTCAGTAACGATAAGCTAATTTTCACACCCAGCTTTGACGCAAGAGCGGGTTACAAATCATCGGAGATCGTGAAGGCAGTTGCCGATAAGAAGTTAGATGCGGGCGACGCCTATATGCCTACGCTCTCCGCAATAGACCCACTATTTAGCCTCTCTGCTCTGCCCTTCGTAGCAACGTCGATTGACGACGCAAGAGCGTTAATGATTCACTCTCGTAGCGCCTATCAAGACGTTCTGAACAAGGCTGGGGTGCGCTGGCTCTATTCAACGCCGTGGCCCGCGAGTGGCATTTGGTCAAGTACTGGTTTACAGAGCAACGCTGATATCAAAGCCCTTCGCATTCGAACTTATGACAGCGTATCTCAAGCCGTTATGCAACCACTGACAACAGCCGCAATGAACGTGTCTTTCGCCGATGTCATGCCTATGCTTAAAGATGGCCGCGCTAACGCCGTACTTTCATCGGGTGATGGCGGCGCTGGCAGAAAGCTGTGGGATTTTCTTCCTCACTTCACAGAAATAAACTACGCCATACCGATATCGGTGACGGTTATTAATGCTGCGCTATATGAATCGTTAAGCGCTGAATTAAAGCAAGTAATCGACCAAGCAGCAGCGCAGACTGAAGCAGAACAATGGCAACGCATTCGCGGCCGATTGGAAGAAAACTATGTACGCATGCGCGCCAATGGCGTCAATATCAACACAGCACCCAATGCACAACTGAAGAACAGTTTAATCGACGCATCAAAACCCGTGATTACCGATTGGATGCAAAAAGTTGGTACTGAACGTGCAAAGCTGCTACTGCGCTGAAATCCGGCTTTTACAAGCGGCGTCTTCACCAAAATTCTTTGCAACAAACATTCCGGGCCACTTTGGCCGCCTCAGTTTGAATCGATACAGCAAAGGCAGCGCCACGCTCGACGTTGTTCTTCGCATCTGCCCGGTTGGTCACATCCATATATCGAGGGTCAACAAAACTTCGGCACTGGTCGTTTGCAACGGGCTTCCAGGGTATCGTCTTTGGAATAAGGCTTAACAGCTTAGGATCTAGAGCATGAGATCGACGAACCATTAAAGTAATGCCTCTCGATCACAAGAAATTACAGATACACACCCAGGTTAGTGAACGCAGTGATGCAGCACAAAGCGTTACTGGGCGAGCCAATTGCCCAACCGATTAACTACTGCTCCGCAGTGGCCGATGGCCATTTCACTATCGAAGCGAAACCAGTACGTACCAACCCTTTGACTCAGCATTGGTTCTTGACGATGATACAAAATGAACAAGTGGTGATCACCGGCACTGTGGTAACGGCGGCTAGACGCGAAACATGGAGTGGGCAAGACGCAACCATTCCGAAAGCCAACCAGCCAGCCACCTACCCTTTCTCGAAGCGAGCTGCACCAATGCGCTGGCTTGATAGATACGAGATTCGCCCTATCGTAGGCGGCATTCCATCTGAAATGGATGAAAGCGAAAACGAGAGTCTCTCGCAACTTTGGATGAAAGACTCAGACCAACGAGCGGTCCACATGCAATCGCTGGCAGCGTTCTGTGATTTGTTTTTCCCCCGCCTTTTGCTTAGAAGATCAAAGATGGTGCCCCTCGGTACGGCGAACATGACTTCGTATTTTCATACCGATTCAGCTCAACTCAAAGAGTGTGCAACTGCTAACAAGTACTTGTTGGGCCAAGCAAAAGCTCAGGCCTATCGCAATGGTTTCTTTGATCAAACCGCGCAAGTATGGAGTGAAACAGGGATCTTGCTAGCCAGTACCCATCAATTGGTTTACTTCAAGGAATAGAGTTCGATTTTTGCAGCGTCTTTTAAACTTTTAGCGCCACAAAGCCGCATCGTACGCTCTAGCTCATCTTTCAGAATAGCTAATGCGCGATGAGCGCCGGGTTCGCCATGAGCCACGGCTCCGTACAGCGTGGCCCTACCCACTAAAACGCCATTAGCACCCATTGCGAGTGCTTTCACGATATCGCTACCTCGACGAATACCGCCATCAACAAGCACCGGTATTTTTCCATTCACCGCTTGAAAGACACTTCGTAGCGCATCGTAGGAGGCGATACAGCCATCAAGTTGCCTACCGCCATGATTCGAAACGCTTAACGCATCGCAGCCCATTGCTGCCACTCTAGCCGCATCTTCACCGTGCAATATGCCTTTAACAATCATCTTTCTCGGCCAAGCATCGCGAATTCTTTGTAATGCGTCCCAGTCGAAGGTGGCATCGTAGTTTTTACCCACTGACGACGCAATCGCAGACGCATTTGTACTCGAACCAGCCTCTAATCCGATCAAATTTTCCATGACTGGCATACCGTTTCTTAGCACATCAAAAACCCACTTAGGGTGCTGTGCGAAGTCGAGTACATTTTTTGATGTGAACCTAAACGGTATCGAAAAATCATTCCGATTGTCGCGCTCACGTTTACCACCAACAGGAAGGTCTACGGTAATCATGAGCGCTTCGTAATCAGCCGCTTTAGCACGTTCAATCAGGCCTGCAAGAAATGGTTTATTACGTAAAATATAGGCTTGAAACCAATGTCGACCGGGGGCATTCTTCGCAATCGCTTCAATAGAGGCAGTACCGGAACTCGACAGGGTATAAGGGATGCCCGCTGCTGCGGCAGCTTTCGCAATGGCAATGTCCGCGCCCGGTTTGCCATAGCCTAGAGCGCCCGTTGGAGCAATCGCCATAGGCATTGCCCAAGAAGCACCAAATAAAGTAGATGTGGTATCAATGATGGAGACATCCCGCAGCACTCTGGGTATCAATCGAGCGCGCTCAAACGCTGCTCGATTGGCGCGAAGAGTGACTTCATCTTCGGCGCCCCCGTCATAAAAATCGAAAATGGCACGAGGCAAGCGCTTCTTGGCAGCTTGCCTCAAATCCTCAATCGAATAAGCATCAATCATTGGCTACCTAGTTCGCAACTTAGTCCGCAATTTAGTTCGCCTCAGGCTTGATATTAGCTGCCTTAATCACACCTTCCCAACGATCATAATCACGCTTCAAGAATGCAGCGAACTCGTTAGGTGTGTCACCAACCGTCACCGCACCTAAACGCTCAAGCTGTGCTTTCACTTCGGGCTTAGCAAGCGCTTTACCGACAGCGGCATGCAATGCAGTAATGATTGCCGACGGTGTTTTTGCAGGAGCCAGCATTCCCACCCAAGGTGCTGTTTCTTCAAATCCGGGAAAACCCGCTTCTGCCATCGTGGGTGCATCAGCGAATTGAGGCAACCTTTTCGCCGTGCCTACGGCTAACACATTTAAACGTTTACCAGCCACTTGATCTGCAATACCAATAACCGGATAAAACATGAAGTCCACACGACCACCAATCACATCGAGCAACGCGGGCCCATTGCCCTTATACGGCACGTGAACCATTTTTGCTTTCAGTAAAGTTCCGAGCAATTCACCTGCCAAATGCCCGGAGCCACCGCCACCCGATGATGCAAAGCTCACCGCTTCAGGCTTAGACCGAGCTTTCTTAAAAAGATCGCCAATATTTTTAGTTGAAGACTCATAGGCGCTTACAGCCACCAAGGGTAAATTCGCAACATTGGAGATCGGTGAAAAATCCGCCTTCGGGTTGTAGCCGGCTTGCTCACCCAACAAAATAGGGTTCACATTCATGCCTAGCGAGGAGAACAATAAAGTGTAGCCATCGGGCGCAGCGTTTTTCACTTCGCGCGTGGCAATCATCGAACTCGCACCCGCTTTGTTCTCCACAACAATGGCTTGCCCTAGGGCTAAAGTCATTTCCTTGGCAATCAGGCGAGCGATTACATCTGTTGGTCCGCCTGCCGCAAAACCGACTAACAATTTGATCGGCTTACTTGGGTATACATCAGAGGCAACTGCAGCACTATTGAGCCCCATCACCCCTAAAGCCGAGAGCATTACCGATAAGACTTTTTGTTTCATGAATATTTCCATCAAATAAATTTAAACAATTCGGTGTTCGATTACACCTACACCCGTAACCTCTAACTTCAATACGTCACCCGGTTGCAAATAAATGGGTGGCTTTCGAAAGGCCCCAATGCCAGCCGGTGTGCCCGTGGTGATTACATCACCCGGCTCCAACGTCATGTATTCGGACAAGTAACTAATTAACGTGGCAACCGAAAACAACATGTCTTTGGTGTGTCCATGCTGCATTTGTACGCCGTTTAACCAGCAATACACTTCTAGGTTTTGCGGGTCGGCGATTTCGTCACGAGTAACCAACCAAGGGCCCATAGGTGAAAAGCCATCCATGCTCTTTGCAAAGGTGGTTTGCGCGGGGCTCACATCGAACTGAAACTCTCTTGCACTAATATCATTGAGTACGGTATAGCCTGCAACAAAACTCAGTGCATCGGCCTTAGAAACGTTTTTGGCGTAGCCACCCATTACCACCGCGAGCTCAGATTCGAAATCCATCTTTGTTACGCTGGCAGGCCTCGGAGTCGGACCATGAGACGCGGCAATGGCGGAGGGCACTTTAAAAATAATACGTGGCTTCTCGAATGGGCTCATACCAGTTTCAGCAGCATGATCTGCATAGTTGCGGCCCACTCCGATAATCTTTCCTGGCCTAGGCACCGGAGCATAAAGCTCGACGTCGTTAAGCCTGTGATTACTCGTCGTTGCCTGGCGCTTTAACTCGTCGAAGTGCTTAGAAAGCGTTTCAATTGCATTCGTACCAGACTGCAGCCAACGCATTATGCCGCCAGTAGGAGCAACAATACCTGAGAGCATATTTTGAGTCGTTGCCTGCGCCGAGATTGGCAAACTCAAAAGCCATTCGGTAATGTCATAAATCTTTATTCCATCGACAACGCCTGTATGAATCAAGCCATCCGTTGGTTTGGTTTTGAAGCTCACCAGCTTCATGCAGCTTGCTCTAAGAAATATCGGCTTGCCATCACTTGGCAGCGTTTAATGTAGCGATGCTCGTGCGGCAAATAATCGGGAACCGCGTTATGCAAGGTACCAATGTTGTCCCACATTAAAACATCGCCCACTTGCCAGCGGTGCTTATAAAAGTACTTGGCTTTCTTTTGATGCTCAAACAAGTAGTTCAAGATCAACTCACTCTCAGCCTCTGGCAATTCATTGATTCGCATTGAGTAGCCGGGGTTGGCATATAAAACTTTCTTGCCTGTAATTGGATGTCTCAGAAAAACCGGATGATTCACAGGTGGTTTTGCAGCCCGTTGAGCAGGCGTCAAGGGCGGGCGATTGCTGCCAGGCTTAGAGCGCATCGAATCCCAAAACTTCGCAAAGTCGTGAAGTATCGTCATACCATCGAGTTTCTCTTTTAAATCGGTGGGAAGGTCTGCGTAGGCAAGGTGCATGTTCAAAAACTCTGTGTTACCTAAAGGCTCGCCATCGCGATGGGGAATCTCTAGACCGTATAAGATGTTGGTAAATGCGATTGTCTTGCTATACGACATATCCGTATGCCAATCTTGCCCCGCATCCGACAACCCCAACGGTTTACCTTCTGCGTCACGCTTATTCGACAGAATCATCACCTCTGGTTGGCCTGCATCTTGATAGGAATTGGCCACATTCACTTCAAGCTTGCCAAATCGTGCCGCAAAACTTTTTAGCTGTATTGATGTGAGCGTCTGTTTGGGATAACTTAATACCCCATAGCGGCCTAGTGCTTGCTCTAACGTCCAAAACTCTTTATCGCCTAACGGCTTAGAGATATCAAAGTCTTCAACTCTAGCGCCTAAACAACCATCGCTCGGAATAATAACCATTGCTGTCCCTCCTTTATATTAATGTAACGCTACCACGCAGCCGCTAAGATTTCTCTAACTTGTGCAGCCGATTCAACCTGCCTCGGGTTAAAGGCTAAACCACGTTCATGTAAGGTTGCTTGAGCGATAGTGTCGAGCGACGATTCGCCAACATCTGCATCGCGTAACTTTGTAGGCACACCGGCAGCATATTGCAAATCTAGCAACCACGTACCAACCGAAGCATTTGCAGCAAGGCCTAACTTCTGCTCAATCGCTAAAAACTCTGTATCACAAGTTGCGCGATTGAATGCGATGGCATGCGGCAACAAGATTGAGTTCGATACCCCATGCGGCAAATTCAACTTTGCTCCCAACACGTGGCATATCGCATGGTGTAAGCAGCTTTTTGCACTGGCCAATACAAGGCCAGACATATGTGCGGCAATCAGTAAATCTTCGCGTGCTTGCATTGAATTTGGTGCATCTGCTACAGCACGAATCGCTTGGTTGAACCTAACTATCGCATCGAGCGCTAGGGCGGAAGAAAATGGTGAACGAGCTTTGGAGTACAAACCCTCGATGCAATGCGCCAAGCCGTTCATCGCGGTTGAGAGCATAATGGCGCTTGGAATTTCTATGTTTGCCTGCGCATCAATCAAGATCACTCTGCTCGCTACATGAGCATCCCAAAACAATAGCTTGGTATGGCTTTCGTCGCGGATACCAAGGCTGGGAGTGACCTCTGCACCAGAAGCGGTAAGTGGCACAGAAATAATGGGAAGCTTCGTCTTCAATAAGCTTGGTACAACCACCGTCGAAGGTGGCTCGAATCGAGTCGCATGCTTAGAAAGCGGGCCGCCTTCGGCCAACATGATTGCTGCCGCTTTTGCTGTATCAGAAACACTGCCACCACCCAAGCAAATAAAACTATCTGCGCCATGCTGCAGAGCGACATCAACAACCTGCATGACGGTAGCCACTGACGAATGCTGAGGAATTGCGCTCACATTGGCTACCGCGAAGCCACGCAATAGCTGGGTTACTCGCTGAAAAAGATGGCTGCTTGCTACCCGAACACTGCACAGCACTAAGGGCCGCTTACAACCAAGGGTAAGCAACTCATTTGGCAAAAACTCGACTGCGCCCGGTTTACAAATAACCCGGCTTTGAAACGATTGATGAACAAAGTTAGCTGACATACTTCGCGATTCTATGGATATTTATGTTCTCGAAATAGATGCGATATGAGAATATATTGTTCTCATATTGAAAACACTAAAACACCATGGATAGACTAAAGGCCATTGAGATCTTTGGCGAGGTAGCCAGAGGAAGAAGTTTTACTGGCGCTGCGCAACGTTTAGGCATCGCTAAAGGCAATGTCACTAAGCACGTGGCCTGGCTAGAAGCGCAGCTTGGCGCACAGCTGCTACTGCGTACACCTAAGAGTGTTTCAGTTACCGATGCTGGCTTGCAGCTATTAGAAGGTGGGCAAGACTTACTAGATCGCTTTAATGCCGTGGGTGAGGCGGTACGAGAAGCGCAGAAAGCGCCCAAAGGAATCATTCGCATAGGTACTCCCCCGTCATTTGGCGCGGTACATCTTGTTCCGATGATCGCCAAGTTTACAAGTATTCATCGCGACATTCAGTTCGATATAGTGTTGGATGGCGGTGGCTTGAACATAGCAGAAGAAGGCTTAGATTTAACCCTGCGCATCGCACCGGCACTGAAAGACATGAGTTTGGCAGCGAAGAAGCTCGGTAGTGTTCCCCAGCTCCTAGTGGCATCGCCAGAGTATTTAGCCAGTCGATTTAAACCTAAACTTTTAAGCGACTTAAATCATCATGATTGCCTTTTAAACTCGTTAAAGTCGCCCACCAGCTTCTGGGCCTTCACTCAAGAAGGGGAACCAAAAACTGTTCGAATAAAAGGTCGAATGAGGAGTAATTTTGGTGAATCATTACGCCACGCCGCATTGCTTGGCGCGGGCATCTCAATGCACCCAAACTACATGGTTGATGACGACATCAAAGCCGGGCGATTGGCCGTTGTTCTTCCGAAATTTAAGCCCATCGGCCTTGACATCTATGCGGTTTACCAAACACGTCGGAACACGCCTAGTCGGGTAAGGCTATTTTTAGATTTCTTAATTGAAGAGTTTTTACTTAGACAAGCTTGGCAGTCTAAACCTAGAGTCGCATCTCAAGTATTGGCTTGACGCTAATTTCACTAGGAACTACCGCCTTAAGTTCGTAAAGCACCGCTGATCTGGCAGCGATAGCTCCCTTTTTTAATCAACGCCCATAATCAATTGATTACACAGTCGCCAGCTCACAAAGCCGAAGCGTATTCACTTCTATCGTCGAGGATCTCAATGTCAGATAAAACATTTCGTCTTGTTACCCGGTCAGATTTTGACGGGCTGGTTTGTGCAGTGTTGCTAAAAGAACAAGGGCTAATTCGAGATATTCTTTTCGTGCACCCAAAGGACATGCAAGACGGCAAAATTGCCATTACAGAAAATGACATCACAACTAACTTGCCCTATGTAGCAACTGCACATTTGGCGTTCGATCATCACCTGTCAGAAACTATTCGCAATACAGACAAGCAAAAGAACCACATCATCCTTGCAGATGCACCGTCGGCCGCGAGAGTTGTTTACGATTACTACGGGGGCAAGACTGCATTCCCAACGATTTCAGAGGAAATGATGTTGGCAGTTGATCAGGCGGATAGTGCTCAGTATTCGCTCGATGATATTTTGCATCCAGAGAAGTGGACTCTTCTAAACTATTTGATGGATGCTCGCACAGGCCTTGGTCGATTCAGAGAGTTTCGCATTTCAAACTATCAACTGATGATGATGTTGATTGACTGTTGCCGAACGATGAGCATTGAACAAATTTTGGAGTTACCTGACGTTAAGGAGCGACGCGAACTTTACGCAACTCATCGCACACTTGCGGAAAATCAAATTCGCAAATGTTCGACTACGCACGCAAAAACTGTAGTGCTTGATTTGCGTGAGGAGGAGACCATTTATGCCGCAAATCGCTTTTTGATTTACGCGTTGTATCCGCAATGTACTCTCTCAATTCACCGCCTTTGGGGATTGAAAAGGCAAAACTCTGTGCTTGCTATTGGCAAGTCAATTCTTGACCGCTCTTCGGCGGTCAATGTTGGAGAAATTTGCTTGAAGTATGGTGGTGGCGGTCATCATGCCGCTGGCACATGCCAAATTGAAAATGGGTGGGCTGACATCACCTTAGATGCCGTCTTAGCTCAAATTGCGGCTCAGGAAGAACAAGCGACCGCACAAAAACTTGTGGTCGCCTGTACCGTCAGTCCGGCTTAAGCAAACCTTAGTTTAGTTTCACCCAGCGGATATCCACGCGGTTATCCGCTCGGTGATGAACCGTCACGTTTTTCTTCATTGCCCAAGGAATCACCTGGTTATGAAGCGGGATATGCACTACATCTTGGTTGTGTAGCGCCAATGCCTTAGCAATCAACTCGCCTCTGAGCTTCTCATCAGTTTCGACTTTAATGCGCTCCACCAACGCGTCCATCTGCGGATTGCTATAGCGGCCAACATTGTAGTTGCCATCGCCACCTGCGCCCTTCGTACGAGCTAGCGATTGCAAACTATAAAGCGCATCGAATGTTGGCACGCCCCAGCCGAGTAAATACACGGTTGGCTCAAAGCGCAAAAGCATGGGGAAGTAAGTCGCCATTGGTTGCGTTTTCAACTTAGCTTTCACGCCAATCTTCGACCACATTACCACCACTGCCTGGCATATTTCTTCGTCATTAATATAGCGATTATTTGGGCAATCCATTCCCAGCTCAAAGCCACTTGGATAACCTGCTTCGGCAAGTAGTTTTTTAGCCGCTTCTACGTCGTAAGGGAAACGCTTGTGCGCTTCTTTATTCCAACCAAATACTTGGCTAGCAATAATCGCACCAGTTGGTTCACTTTGCCCACGCATGATCGATCGCTTAATTGCCTCGATATCAATCGCTTGATACAGGGCTTTACGAACTCGGACGTCCTTGAGTGGATTCTTGCCCTTTACATCAGAGTTCGGCAATTGCTCACTAGCCTGATCCATACCAATGAAAACTGTGCGATTTTCCGCGCCCTCTACAACTTTCAAATTAGCGTTTTGGCGAAGCCTGCCAATGTCTTGCACCGAAGGGTCGAGCAGTAAATCGGTTTCACCGGTAATCATTGCAGCTGTACGCGTCGCATCGTTCTTAATGGGTTGATAGATCACTTCGCTAATATCGCCTTCCATCTTGCCCCACCAGTTCGGGTTCTTCACCATCACCGTGCGCACATCTGGTTGCCATTCTTTCAACATCATTGGACCTGTGCCATTGGCATTGCGATGGGCAAATGTTTCGTCTTTCAATCGAGTATCTTTTGGCTTTACAGAGTTATTTTTCTCTGCCCAAGCTTTGCTCATAATCCGTACCTCAGTGAGCTGACGCAAAAGCGTTGGGTTAGGGCCGGTGAGTAAAATATCGACGGTGTTTTCATCGACTTTCACAGCTTTGTCGATGCCTTGCGCAAAAATGCCAAAGTTCGAAGCTTTATCTTGAATGCGAGCAATTGAAAAAACGACATCGTCAGCCGTAAATGGCGAACCATCATGAAACTTCACGCCTTTACGCAAATGAAAGCGCATTTGAGTTGGCGATTTTGATTCCCACTTGGTCGCTAAGTTCGCTTCGATATTGAATTTCTTATCGTAATAAACCAAGGATTCATACACATAAGCATGAATACCGTTACTCAAGGCATTATTCTGCGAATGAGGGTCCCAAGATGGAAGCTCGCCCGAGCTTGCCCAGCGGAATGTTTTGCTCTGAGCATAGGCTCCAGAGCTTAAACTTGCTGATAATGAAAAAGCAACCA
>JAYWIG010000363.1:0-5756 GCA_043789035.1 Betaproteobacteria bacterium | reverse complement strand
CCTGTGGAATATCGATAAAAAAGTACCTACTGCAGAGGCTTCCTTTTACGATACGTCGGCCCTAGAAGCAACACTTAATCAGTTTGTTGATTTTGCTTACCTAAATGAAGCGCATGTTCGCTTAACTGTGTGCGCTGTTAATGTTGCTAGCGCTGAACTAGAGTGTTTTGACAACTCGGGTAGCTCGCCGATGACCGCTCGACATATTATGGCCAGTGGCGCATTACCTCCAGGTTTTGCACCAGTTGAGATTGACGGTGAGTTTTATTGGGACGGCGGCATTTACTCGAATACACCTCTCGATGTAGTTTTGGACGAGCAAGTTAATGGTCAAAATAAGCAAAATACTCTTTGCTTCATGATCGACTTATGGGACCCAACAGAAACGCTGCCAACATCCATTGGCGACGCTATGACGCGACTAAAAAATACTCAATATGCAAGCCGATCAACTGAGCGTTTGGTTGACCATAGACGGCAACTTGACTTGCGCAACGTGATTAAGCAACTGGGTGAAAAGTTACCACTGACAGCACGCAACAATGCTGAGGTTCGAGCACTGCTTGTCCAAGGAGAAGTAGGTAGCGTGAATGTCGTTCGATTGGTAATGAAGGCACTGCCTGACGATGATCAGTTCAAAGATATTGACTTTAGCCAAGCCACGATCAAAACGAGATGGCAAGCAGGGGCCGCAGACGCTGAACGAATGTTCAGTCATCAAACATGGTTACTACCTCTGGCACCAGGAGTTGGCATGGCTGTGCATGAGTTGGAGCAGACTTAGGGGTAGCGGTAAGAAATTCTCAATTTAATAAGGACATTGATATGCAGTTAAAGGATAAAGTTGCGATAGTTACCGGCGCAGCAAGCGGTATTGGCAAGGAGATCGCGGTCGCTTATGCCAAAGCGGGTGCTAAGCTCTGTATCGCTGATTTAAACCTAGACGCCGCAACAGCTACTGCTGATGAGATTAATAAATCAGGTGGCGTTGCGATGGCGGTTGCGATAAATGTAACCGATGAAGCACAGGTCGATTCAGGAGTTGCCCAAGTCGTTGCAAAGTTCGGTGGTGTGGATATTTTAATCAGCAACGCAGGTATTCAAATCATTAGCGCGATTGTTGACTTTAAATACGAAGACTGGAAGCGCCTCATGGCTATTCACGTTGATGGCGCCTTTCTTACGACCCGGGCATGCATGCGCGAAATGATCAAAGCCGGTAAGGGCGGTTCCATCATTCTGATGGGTTCTGTGCATTCGCATTTGGCATCGCCGTTAAAAGCACCCTACGTAACCGCTAAGCATGGCTTGCTTGGGTTAGCCAAGGTGATTGCGAAAGAGGGTGCTAAGGACGGCATTCGATCGAATGTAATTTGCCCAGGGTTCGTTCGCACTCCGCTAGTCGATAAACAAATTCCAGAACAAGCGAAATCGTTTGGAATTTCTGAAGCTGATGTGATTAAGAACATCATGCTTAAAGATACCGTGGATGGTGAGTTCACCACCGTTCAAGACGTTGCTCAAACGGCAGTGTTTCTCGCCGCCTTTCCAACCAATGCGCTCACGGGACAATCAATCACCGTGAGCCATGGCTGGCATATGCAATAGGGTGAAGGCGGTGACCTTATTGATTACCGCTAGTCATATGGTCTTTCATTTTGGTCAACGCTATAGTGGCTGCTAGGCCGCCTAGAGTGTTTACCAAGCCACGATGCTCGGCATAGAAATTACCGAGTTGATCGGCAATTCCAGGATGCGAGTCGTTTGCTTGGTTCACCACTTCTTGCACTTGTTGCGGTGTTAACTTCGCGGCTTGTTCAGGTGTAATTTGCGTTTGACCTGGAGCCATGATTTTGCTCAAAGCTCCACCAGCTAAACCAGCTAATACGGTTGGGCCGAGCGCACCCATTAATGAGTTCAGCATTCCGGCTTGCTGGTTGCCGTTCGAGCCACCAAACAACTGCGCGACCATATTGCCAATAGGCGGCGTTTGACTTGAACCGAAAGCCGCAGATAAGCCTTGTGCCAGCAAGTTACTGGGGGCATTTTGAGAGATATTGTTAAATTGTTCTTCGTGATTATTGCTGTTCACCGCTTGGGCTAGTAAATCGAGTAATGACATGATGATTCCTTATTTCTTTTTGGTGAAAAAACCGTAGGCGACTAGCAAAATAACAGCACCGATAATCGAGCCGATAAAGCCCGCGCCGGCGCCCTGTTTGTAAAGCCCAAGGGCTTGCCCAATAAAGGTTGCTGCGACTGAACCGCCAATCCCTAAGATGGCTGTCATTAAGAAGCCAGAAGGGCCTGTGCCAGGAGTGATCGCCTTGGCAATTAAGCCTGCAACGAAACCGATTAAAACTGTATATACCCAGTGCATCATAGTGAACCTCTCTTGTTGAATTCAACTGCTCACGAACCGCAAATAAAAAAATAACACTACTCGCGTTCTAGTTAATTCTTCCACACTTCAGCGAAATTTTCGTGATAGAAGAGCTCCGACACCATATCTTACTTTTCGGTTTGCCGGGCAGCTTCTTGCTGCAACTGCTTCTTTGCGAGGTTGTGCATATGTTTTCGTAAACGCGAAAGACCAACATCATGCTCGTAAAGGTTCTCGCGCTGGTTCGCATCAGGTTCCATCATTTCCATCATGGCGCGGTCTTGTTCGAGCACTGTCCAATGACGCGCCTCTAAACGATTGCGGTACAAGAAGCGCCAGGTATTGCGCTCCCACCCGCTGACTTTTCTGCAACGCCAGTGAAATGTTGCCGCTAGCTGTGGGTTGATCGGGGTATAGCTAGCGATGATGTCGAACGGGCCACCAGGCCCGCCAGTTTTTGGGTAAGGAATAGATAAGCGCATCCAGTGGATATCTGTATCGCCCCACTCAGCCCAATCGAAGTTCACATTGCGTTGGCCAGCTTTTTCGAAAATGAAACCCGTATCGGTCTTTCGCAACGAAAACTTGGCGCTAATGTCACCTTCGCCCATGGAGTGCGATTGTTTATGCAGGAATGTGCCGTGCATAGGGTCCATTACGTTGTCGGCGGCATAGCGATAATCGGCTTTCCATTCGGCATAGCAAAGAAAGGAGGAGTACTCTGGATCGGTCAACTGCGTGGGTAAATTTAGAGGGGGTGGTGTTGCTAAGTTGGGGTTCGTTGAGTTAAAGAGAAATATAGCGCCAGCGACTTCAGTTGCATGAAAACTTCTGGTCGCTTTGCTGCCTTCCAGTGGGCAGCCAGGGCTAGCGGGAACGCGTGTTACTTCACCGTCGCAGCGCACTTCAATGCCGTGATATGGGCAAGCTAATCGATCACCAAGATTCACACCCATCGAGAGTGGTGCGCCGCGATGTGGGCAATGATCTTCAAGTGCATGCACTTTGCCGTTGCGGTCGCGCCACAAAGCTATCTTATAGCCAAAGCGGCGTAAGGATACCGGGCGCTCTTTAACGAAATGAGAGGGGCAGACGGGATACCAAAGATCGCGAATGCCAACCGTTAAGCGTTGCTCAATTGCTTGATCTAATGTTTGTTCCGCTGTTTCTACACTTGTCATCATGATGGTTGTCATAGATACTCCGCCAATTTAGCGATCTCTTGCTCATATAGAGCGTTTGTCCACGCTTGCCCGTTCGGACCAGCGGGGCCACTCTTATTGAGATACTCAACGAGTGCAGAGAGTTCTGTAACACCTGTGCCAAAAGCTCTTTCAATCGAATCGCCTAATAAGTCTTCGAAGGGAGTTGCGGCGCGTTGTTTTGCCTGGTTTGGATTGATGTAACGGTCGGTCATAGGGGCACCTATTGGACGCTATTCAGCGCTGATGTTTTTCGATTTAATAATTTTCGCCCAGCTTTCGGTTTCTTTGCGAATATGGCTTGCGAAATCAATGGGTTTCATTAGCACTTCAACAATGCCTTGGGCTTTGAGCTGCTCGCGGATGGCGGGGCGTGAAAGTATCTCGCTGCTATCTTTGTGCAATTGCTCTGCGATTTGCGCCGATGTGCCTGCTGGCGCGAGTAGGCCATACCATGAGGTGACGATGACACCCTCTATACCTTGCTCGGCCAAGGTGGGGATGTCAGGCGCTACGCTGGTTCGATGAGAGTCAGTGATGCCAATCGCAACCAGCTTGCCACTTTTAATATGTGGCAATGCACCGGGCAAATTAGAAAACATAATGGCTATTTGCTCGCCGATGACATCGTTTAATGCAGGCGCAGTGCCTTTATACGGTACGTGCATGATGTCTGTACCGGTTTGCTGCTTGAATAGTTCTCCAGCTAGGTGCAGGCCGCTACCTATGCCAGGTGATGCAAATGCCAGTGAACCGGGCTTGGCTTTTGCAAGCGCCACTAATTCTTTGGCGTTCTTGGCTTTTACCCCAGCATTTATCACCAAGACGTTGGGTGCCTTGGCGAGCATTGAAATAGCGACGAAGTCCTTTTCGATATTGAACGGAAAATTCGCCATTAAGGTGGGATTAATTGTTAGGTTACCCGCTGGAATGAGCAACAAAGTATTGCCTCCTGCTTTGGCACGCTTCACCCGTTCAATGCCGATATTGCCCGCTGCGCCGGGAACGTTCTCAACAGTTGCTACTTGCTTGTATTTTTTCCCCAAACCATCGGCGAGCATTCTTGCCAATAAATCGACCGGACCACCCGGAGGAAAGGGAGCCACGATCGTAAACTTCTCAGAAGCTAATTGCTTTTCCACCGCGTTCAATTCTGGTGGCGTTTGAGCGCCTGCAGTTTGATGCCAAACAAATGACACGACGCTAATTGCAGCGACGCAGATCGCTTTAGAAAGACTATTTCTCATCTTTTCTCGGTAATGTATTTGGCAGTTACTGCAGGCGGTGTGTAGCTAGTTTTTTGTCGACGGGTTTGTCCATCTAAGCCACCGTCCACCGCCCATTCAGCAAACATCGTGGCGCTTGGTTCGAATTGTCGTGCTTGCCAATCCTTTGTTAAGTGGTCCTCGTCGGCGTTGTACTCAATTAAGCCGCCGCAGGGGTTTTCGAAGTACCAAAAGTAGGCTGATGAGATTGGGTGCCTTCCGGGGCCTAGCTGTGTTTTCCAACCGGCCCTATCCATGTTCATGCCGCCACCAAACACTTCGTGAATATCTCGTACGGTAAATGCAATATGGTTTAAGCCTTGGGCTTTTCCCGGCACTTGAAGTAAAAACAAGTCATGATGACCTCCTTCAGGTGCGCAGCGCATAAATACACCTCTGCCAGGGTAACTATCTGACGTGATGAAGCCTAACGAAGCATAGAACTGCTGCATGACGTCGAGTTGAGTGGTGAAAAGCACTACATGGCCGATTTCTACTGGCTCGGCTTTGGGGTAGATAGGCGATGCCATATCGATTCTTAGAGGGCGACCCCAAGGGTTGCTAGCGCTACCGACAATGGCCAGCGGTATCTTTGAATTTACAACAAACTTAATTTGTAAGCCCATAGGGTCTTGTGCTGAAATGAAACCACGGCTGCGTTGGTCGCTAAAGTTTAATGCAGACTTTAGTATTTCAGCCAACTCGTTCAGGTCTTTGCTTGAATGCACTGCCCAGGTTACTTCACGCAATGTAGGGCCGGCTTCAATTGGCGCTGGGTATTGCAGCGCGTTTGGTCGCACCACATTGACATAAGCGCCATTCATTGTCTTCCACTGCTGCAAGTCTTCGGAGATCGCAACGTTCGAAAGCCCCCAATCCGCATAAAAGCGAGCCGCTTCATCCCAA
>JAYWIG010000362.1:0-77549 GCA_043789035.1 Betaproteobacteria bacterium | reverse complement strand
CTATGACAGCCACATCGTGGCTCTGCCATGAATGCAGCGATAAATCGGAGGCCTTTGCCAGGATGGCTTGACGTGTAAGAAGCGTAAACCGATGTTGTGCCACCGTATCTAAACGTTGCCCAGTTGACAATAGTGGCTGAGGGAATATTTGACCTACCAGTGCATCCTCACCCTGCAAAATACTCACGTTTTTGACATGCCCTAAACGCGGCGCAGGAAACAAAAATACTTCGGGCTGGCCATTTTTTGCTGATAAGAATTTAGCGTCCCGTTCGAGGGCCTTTGTCTTGTCTGTAGTTTGAATGATGTCACCCAATCGCACTGCAAGCTCAATAAACGCGTTGACATGCGGCGCTCGCTCCACTTCGTAGCTGTCAAGTAGCGAATCGTCTGCCATGTTCTGAACGATGGCTTTGAGCTTCCATGCTAAATTCGAGGCGTCCCGAACGCCTGAGCACATACCTTGCCCCAAAAAGGGCGGCATTTGATGCGCTGCATCGCCTGCAATTAACAGACGTCCTTTACGCCAACCTTGTGCCACAACTGAGTGAAAAGTATAAATCACCGCGCGTTCAATATCGGCAACATCAGTGCTCACCCCCCAACGGCTTACTAGCTCCCACAGTTTTGAAGGCTTGACCATTTCGATAGGGTCATCACCAGGCATCAGCATGATTTCCCATCGACGACGGGTCGCCGAAATGCAGCAGTAGGTCATCGGCCTTGATGGGTCGCACAATTGCACCGTGTGATCTGCCAAAGTAGGAATCTCATGCCTCAAGATGACATCGAAAACTAGCCACTCTTGATGTAGTCCCAGATCCTTTTGTGTCGAGCCGATGGCTTTTCGAACCATAGAACGGGCACCGTCGCAACCTACAACGTATTTGGCTTTCTGGGTGGCCTTGTCCTTAACACCTTGAATCATGCGACTCACATGCAATTGCACATAGTCGGCACGCGAAACTACATCGGTCACTTCGCATTGCAAATGAGTATCGACATTTGAAAACCGAGTGATGCCTTCGCGCAACAAGGCGTCCAGATCAGGTTGATTGAAGTAGTAGTTATTGGCGCAGCCGTGGGGGCCAAGCTCCGCAGAGCCTGCTCTAATCAAAAGCGTTTCTTGCTTTGCGTTAACAAAATGCATGCCTTTAATGCCAGTGCGAGAAATAGCCTCCACATTGGCTTTGAGGCCAATTGATTCAAAAACTCGCATCACTTCGCCATCAAAATGTACAGCACGTGGCAATGGATAAACGCTAGCCTCTCGATCAAGTACGGCGACGGAAAGACCCGCCTGTCCTAGCAGGTTCGCCAGCACTGCGCCCACGGGACCATAGCCGACAATAGCCACGTCATACAACATGTCATGATCGTTCACGCGGTGTAGCCCATGCGCCTACTCATTTCAGCTTCCCATTGGCTTCGAGATTGAAAGTTTGGACGGCTTCGTGCCAATGTCTCTGCCTGCGATTGAACCGCCGCATCACTTTGATCTAAATCAATGGGTTCGCGAAGCGGTTGCTCGCAATGCCAAGGCGTGTCCCAAAATACCTCTAGACGATTTCCCTCTGGGTCACGAAAATAAATCGATATCGCATTGCCATGTGTGGCGCAGACCAAATCTGACACATCCTCATCGGCCGCTACCCTGTCGCGCATCGCACGCAACGTTGCAATGTTGGGCACTCGCAGCGAAATTTGGTTGATGTTGTTATATGTCGCAGTTTCAGGTTTGCCACTAGCCAAAATGATTTGATGATGCTCCCGCGGGTCGCGACTTAAAAACACAATCTGCACGGCGCCTGTGGGGGTATCCAGATTTCCGCGATCGGTGATCGTGAAACACATTACTTCACTGTAGAACTTCGCCATGCGGGTTAAGTCTCGAACGTAAAGCCCCATGTGACTAAAAACCAAGTCAGCTTGTTGAAGTGCGGCCGTCAAAAAAAGATCCCCTTGTATTTGCTGTATTTTCGACTAATTTTATCTTATTTTATCTCTATGCGATAAATTAACGCTATTATTGCCATCGCTAGTACTCTGAAGTCGGCACATATCTATCTTCATTGAGGCACTTCATGATGGTATTTAATCATCCCATTATTGCTTTGGTAGCAGCCGCTACGCTGGAGTTATCACCATTTGCTACACGAGCTCAAGACTATCTTCTACACCGCATTACTGTTTGGCTTAGGCTTCAAGGCTAGGTACTCAGACCTTTAGGCCTATTGATTTAGGTCGCATATTTGCGCTAATGTGCAAATATGCGAACCACAATAGACATTCCCGATGCTCTTTTCAGGCATTTGAAGGCTAGAGTTGCCCTTGAAGGAAGCTCCTTGCGCGATCTCGTTGTCGATTTAGTGAGTAAAGGTTTGCAAGTGCCTGCTATCTATGAAGTGGCCGCTTCACCTTTGCCAAGCATCAAGTTATGTGGGCCAATGGCTATCAGCGCAGCCAATTTAAGCAACGCAATATTGAGTAGTTACCTTGACGAGTAGCACTGGCATGCCTGCGGGACGTGTCACATTCTCGGCGCAGGAACCAGCTAGATTAGATTGGTTAAAGCGCCCGTCTAGCGTTAAAGGTGATCTTCCCGATGTCAATGTTTGGTTGGCGCTTGCTATCGAAGAACATCCCCACCAAGCGATTGCTAAGGCTTACTGGAATGCTTTGCAGGTGAGCCCTTTAGCCGAACGCAATCTTTGGTTTTGTCGCGTCACGATGTTGGGTTTGGTGCGATTGTTGTCGCAACTTAAAGTGATGGGCGATAGGGCGTTGAACCTTGCGCAAGCGATAAGTGTTTATCAAGGCTTTCGCGCCGTGCCTGGGGTTGACCTACTGTCTGATGCTGATTCGACAGAGCAATGCTTCACAAATTTAATCGGTCATCAGGATCTTCCCGATCGATTTTGCACCGACGCTTACCTTGCCGCACTTTCAGAATCAACAGGTGCGCGACTCGTGACTTTCGATGAAGACTTCAAGCGCTTCGAGTTAACGAACTGCTTGAAATTAAGTTCGCTGTGCAGAGGCTGTTGCTTTAATCAGTCGAGGTTTTGTACTACAATCTCGGAGAGATTTGTCATACAAATGGAGTCCGTAATGCTTTCAGTTAGATTGCCAGCGCCGTTAGAAAAACAGCTTGCTGAATACTGCGAAGCGATGCAGGTGACGAAATCTGCCGCAGTACAAGCTGCCCTCGAAAGTCACCTGAAGAAAAAGCGTCCTGTGATCGGCGTTGGCGTTGTTGCCATGAAAAAAGAAAATCCTTTCCTTACGTTAGTTGGTAAAGGTAACGGGCGTTTTTCTACCGAACAGATCATGCGCATGACCAGGGGAGAAGATTGGAATAAGCCGTGATTTTGGTGGACAGCAATATTTGGATCGACATCGTCCAAAGGGATCCAATTTGGTTGGATTGGTCTCTTGAACAGCTTGCATTAGCTGCGTCTTCCGATGAACTTGCGATTAACGCAATTATTTGCGCTGAGATTGCACCCAATTTCGACTCAGTAGTCGAGCTTAAGCAGTTTGTGAAAGCAACCAAAGCAAAATCTGTCGAGCTAAGCCACGAATGTAGTTTCTTGGCTGGTCAAGCGCATTTAAAGTACCGTCAGAGAAAAAGAGCGGCTAAAGGCGAAGTTGTTGGTGTATTGGCAGATTTCTTTATCGGAGCTCAAGCGGTCAGCGGGGCAATGGCGGTCTTAACTCGAGATGCTGCTCGCTATAGGACTTACTTCCCGACGGTTAAGCTCATTTGTCCTTGACGCTCTAACTAACTAACCTTGCTTCTTCACCACATAGCGAACAAAGCCATCAGCTCGAGCAAACTTGTCATACAAACCGCGAGCACGATAGTTGTTTTCTTTGGTGTTCCAATATACTCGCGACCAACCGTTTTGCTTCATGCGGTCGATGAGTTCTTGAATCATGCCTTCTCCAACGCCATCGCCACGCAGGCTGTGTTCGACGTACAAATCTTCTAGGTAACACACAGGGGTTGCTGTCCATGTGTTGTCATGCAGAATGTAGTTGCACATGCCAATGACTCTACCCTCAGAATTTTCTGCCACTAAGCCTTTGATGCTTGATGCTGGGTTAATCAAACGCTCCCAAGTCAGGTTGGTTTGCTCATCAGACATCACCACTTCATAGAAGTTGCAATAGCCTGCCCATAGGCGGCGCCAAGCAGTTTCATCGGCTTCAATCAGGTCACGAACGCGGGCTTGTTGGGGTGTTTCGAGCATGGTGTTCAATAAATTTAAAAAATTCGCTTACAACAGCGCTCTTGCGAGCGCTGCTTTCAAGTATTTACCAGTATAACTATTCGGGTTGGCTGCCACATCTTCAGGCGTGCCTTGTGCCACTAAAGTACCACCACCGGCACCACCTTCTGGGCCCATATCGATAATCCAATCGGCGGTTTTAATGACATCCAAATTATGCTCAATGACGACAACCGTATTGCCGTGGTCGCGTAGCTGATGAATCACTTTAAGCAACATGGCAATATCGTGGAAGTGCAGGCCGGTCGTCGGCTCATCGAGAATATAAAGCGTTCGGCCAGTGTCTCGTTTGCTTAACTCTTCCGCTAGTTTTACACGTTGCGCTTCACCGCCAGATAATGTGGTGGCGCTTTGGCCTAGTCGTACATAGCCGAGGCCAACCTCGAGTAGCGTGTGCAGCTTACGATAGATATTCGGCACTACCTTAAAAAATGCCGCGGCTTGCTCAATCGTCATCTCTAATACTTCGACAATGTTCTTTCCCTTGTAGAGCACCTCTAAAGTTTCACGGTTGTAGCGCTTGCCTTTGCACACTTCGCATTGCACATACACGTCGGGTAAGAAGTGCATCTCGACTTTAATCACGCCGTCGCCTTGGCAGGCTTCGCAACGGCCACCTTTAACGTTAAACGAGAAGCGCCCTGGGCCATAGCCACGCTCTTTGGCGATATTCGTTTCAGCATACAACTCACGCATAGGCGTGAACAAGCCGGTGTAGGTTGCTGGGTTGCTGCGGGGTGTGCGGCCGATCGGGCTTTGGTCGACGTTAATGACTTTGTCGAACTCTTCTAAGCCTTCAATCGCTTCGTGCGCCGCAGGTTCGGCATGAGCCCTGTAAATCTTGCGAGCGGCAGCGGTGTACAAGGTGTCGTTAATCAGGGTTGATTTACCAGAACCAGAGACGCCGGTGACGCAAACGAGCAGGCCGACGGGTACTGAAGCGGTAACGCGCTTTAAGTTATTGCCATGAGCGCCAATAATGCGAATGGATTTCTCACCCGGCGCTAAGCGCTTCTTAGGCACTTCGATTTTTAGCTTGTTCGATAAGTATTGGCCAGTGAGCGACTCTGGGTTGTTTTCGATATCAACGGGCAAGCCCTGCGCGATGACTAAGCCACCATGGATGCCCGCCCCTAGGCCCATGTCGATCACGTGATCGGCGCAGCGAATGGCGTCTTCGTCATGCTCAACCACGATCACCGAATTGCCTAAATCGCGCAGGTGCTTGAGAGTTTCAATTAGCCTGTCGTTATCGCGTTGGTGTAAACCGATTGACGGCTCGTCCAGTACATACATTACGCCGGTAAGACCAGATCCAATTTGTGAGGCTAAACGAATACGCTGCGCTTCGCCGCCTGAAAGTGTGTCAGCAGAACGATCTAAGGATAGGTAATCTAGACCAACGTTGTTTAAGAACGTTAAGCGCGACACAATCTCTTTAATGATGCGTTCACCGATTTGCGCTTTCGTACCAGGCAATTCGACTTCGGAAAACCACTTCAAGCTCTCTCGTAACGTCCAGCCCGAAACCGAATAAATCGGCACGTCGCTCCCTTTAGGGCCGATCTTTACGAAGCGTGCATCAACTCTCAATCGGGTGCCGGTACATACCGGGCACTGGCGATTATTCTGATACTTCGCAATCTCTTCGCGAATCGCTGGGGAATCAGTTTCCTTATAGCGTCGTTCAAGGTTGTTGACGATGCCTTCGAACGGATGGGTTTTCGATACTACCGCACCCGAACCACTCAAATAAGTGAACGGAATTTTCTCTGTGCCAGAGCCGTAAAGAATAACGTGTTGTACGCGTTCGGTCAGTTGCTCCCAAGCAAGATCTAGATCGAAATCGTAAAACGTGGCGAGGTTTTGCAACATTTGGAAGTAGAATTGGTTGCGTTTATCCCAACCTTTAATCGCCCCGCTGCCTAAACTCAACGACGGAAACTGCACAATACGTTTTGGGTCGAAAAACTGCACATGACCCAAGCCGTCGCATTCAGGGCAGGCACCGAGCGGGTTGTTAAACGAGAACAGTCTTGGTTCAAGTTCGCGCAATGAGAAGTTGCAAATTGGGCACGCAAACTTACTGCTATACAGAGTTTCAGCGTTGGTTTCGATATCGAGCAATACCACCCGGCCTTCGCCTAAACGCAATGCCGTCTCGAATGATTCGGCTAAGCGCTGCTTCATGCCTTCGCCGACTTTGATACGGTCCACCACAACATCAATAGAGTGTTTCTGGGTCTTATTGAGTTGCGGCGAATCGCCATCGGACAAATCAATAATTCTTCCTGAGCGGCCGTTCTCGTTAATCTTGCCCTCGGTGCGAATGCGCACGCGAATGAAGCCTTGAGCCTGCAAATCTTCGAGCAAGTCGGCATGCTCACCTTTGCGCGCTGTGAGCACCGGCGCAAGCAACATCAGTTTTGTGTCGACAGGCAGCGACAGTACGGCATCGACCATTTGCGAAATAGTCAGCGCTTCAAGCGGATGGTCGGGGTGATCTGGGCAATACGGTGTGCCGGCACGGGCAAACAACAAGCGCAGATAATCGTGAATTTCTGTCACGGTGCCGACGGTAGAGCGGGGATTATGGCTGGTCGCTTTTTGCTCGATGGAAATCGCAGGCGATAAGCCTTCGATCAAATCAACATCAGGCTTTTCCATAAGCTGCAAGAATTGCCGAGCGTAGGCCGAAAGCGATTCCACATAGCGGCGCTGGCCTTCGGCATACAAGGTATCGAAAGCGAGCGAGCTTTTGCCCGAACCAGACAATCCGGTGATAACTACCAATTGATTGCGAGGCAAATCGACGTTGATGTTTTTTAAATTGTGTGTCCTCGCGCCGCGCACGCGAATCATGTTCGCAGCCACCGCGGTGCCTAGGTAGCGACCCGATTTTTCATCGTTTACTTTATCGAATTTATCTTCAGCAGCGCTAGCGGTTGCTAAGGTATCAGGGGAGTTTTTTTGTATTTTCATGGTCGCAAAGGGCAACCCGCTAATATACAGGGTTTGCAGATGACGACGACAACATCCCCCACCACCACTAGCCAATTCAAGATGACTAGCGCCGAGCTTCGTGCCAGCGTCAGTCTTGCCTCTATCTATGGCTTGCGGATGTTGGGCTTGTTTCTGATCTTGCCGGTCTTTGCTATCTACGCAAAGGGCGTTCCCGGTGGCGACAACATCACTATGGTGGGCTTGGCGCTTGGCATTTATGGCCTTACCCAAGGGTTGCTGCAGATCCCTTTTGGTGCGCTTTCCGATAAATATGGCCGTAAGCCGATTATCGCGATTGGCCTTGCAATTATGGCACTGGGTAGTTTTATTGCCGCCTTCGCGACAACGATCGAATGGGTGATAGTTGGCCGAGCACTGCAAGGGGCCGGTGCGATCTCGTCGGCAGTCGTGGCCTTCATTGCCGATTGCACACGTACCGAAGTTCGTACCAAAGCCATGGGCATGGTAGGCGGCACGATTGGGTTGAGCTTTGCACTGTCGTTGGTGGTCGCTCCTTTAGTGTTTGAGACGATAGGGGTGCCAGGCCTATTCTTGATTACCGGCATACTCGCGATTGCGGCTATTTTCGCCAGTCAAAGTGTGCCTGTGCCGCCGGTATTGGAAAAGAAAGACCTTGGGCCGCCGCCGACATTGAAAGAGGTCGCACTCGATAGTGAGCTGATGCGCATCAATATCGGCATGTTTATTTTGCACCTAGCGCAAATGAGTATTTTCGTGGTCGTTCCACCTTTAATCGTATCGCAAGCGGGTTTGCCCATCCCTAAGCATTGGCAGGTATATTTGCCTGCAGTATTGGTTTCGTTCGCGTTGTTGATGCCACCTTTGTTGAAAGCAGAAAGAGCCGGCAGATTGCGCACCTTGATGATTGCCTCCATCGTCGCCTTGATAATCGTGGCTGCTGGCTTTGGCTGGTTAAAGCTCAATTTGTGGGTACTAGTCGTACTGATGTTTTTGTTCTTCTTGGCCTTCAACATGCTCGAAGCAACTTTGCCATCATTGGTAAGTCGTCTTGCGCCCGACGCTGCACGAGGCAAAGCTGTCGGGTTATTTAATACCCTTCAAGCGATTGGTTTAGCCGCAGGCGGTTTGATGGGTGGCTTTTTGGCTCAGCGCGGTGGCCCGCAACTCGTTTTCGGCGTTGTGATTGTGATGCTGCTTATTTGGATCGGCCTAGTGGCTACGATGAAGCCGATCGCGGCTGTTGTTAAGCGCTGAACTCTTGCTTATGCCATTGGCCCTCATTGCAGCAACAAATTTGTAAGGTAGAGTTTGTAAGGCCAAATTAGCATTTTAGACAAATAAACGCTAGGCTCAATTCCTTTCTTATTTAACCAATGTTTTTCCGATTTTTCCTCTGAATCATTCCAAATTTTGCCCTCAACTGTGCACTCAACTAAGCGCCTTTTAATTGTTCTTGCCGGAGGCTCTCCGGTAGCTACCGCACCCGCTGGCTTGGCGTTTCGCTATGCGGTCACGGCGGCGGCTTTAGATTTATTAGTTGAAATTCATGTGGTTGGCGAATCCGTAAAGTTGTTGCAAAAATCATTTGCAGGGAATTCGGATCAGACGGATCGGACTCTTGGTGATGCAATTCAATCAGAGCCCTTTAGTGAACAAGGGCTCTCATCGCAAGTTCGATTAATGAAGTCCATGGACGTCAAGTTGTTTGTCTGCTCGGCCGCGTTGGCTGACGCAGGGCTCACGTTAATGGATCTGATTCCCGAAATTGATGGCGTTCGAGGCGCGGCAGCAATGCTAGCCGCGGGCTTAGCTGAAGATGCCCGCATCCTGAGCTTCTAATGAATACAATAACCGCTTTAATAATGCCAACCCAACACCCGCTAGAAGGACTATTTCAATGAATTTCGACCGTGAATGGAACGCAGGCGAGTTAGGCTGTGGTGACCTAGTACTTGAGCTAAGACTCAAACTGCGAGAGTCGCCTGGGAACATCTTAAAGGTCATCGCACTCGACCCTGGCGCACCTGCCGATATCCCAGCTTGGTGTCGCATGACTGGCAATGAGTTAGTAGCGCAGGATCTTGCAGCTCAGGCCTACTTCATCCGCGCTAAATCTTAGTCTTAACCTAAATTTTTCGCCCGATGGCGTGCGCAGATACGCCGTATTTTTAACCTTTGTTCAAGGAGAACACTATGCCCGGTAAATATGTAGTTAGCTTAACTCACGGTCTCGATAACCCGGACAAGGCTACGGTCGCCTTTGTGGTTGCGAATGCGGCTGTCGCGTCGGATAAAGACACTGTTGTTTTTCTCTCAATCGAAGGTACTCGACTCTCCCAAAAGGGCGTCGCGGATTCAGTCCATGAGGAAGGCTTTGCGCCACTCAAGGATTTAATGGAGAGCTTTGCTAAGGCCGGCGGAAAAATGTACGTGTGCTCTCCTTGCTTTAAAAAACGTAAGCTTGATGAGAATAATTTGGTCGATGGCGCTGCGATTGTTGGCGGAGCCAAGTTAGTCGAATTCATGAGCGACGGCGCTCCAAGTATCAGTTATTAATAGGGAATAGGGGCACAATAAAAATGCAGAACAAACGCAGAAAAATTATCGGTGCAAGTGCAGCGGGGCTTACCTTGTTGGCCAGTGGTACCAGCGTTAGGGCACAGAGCCGTCCAAAATTACGGTTTGGTATCGGGCCGCTCCTGCCAATTGCCGACGATACAAAAAAAGCCTTCACCCCGATCTTTGCTTTCCTAGCGGAAAAATTGAACGTAGATTTTGAGCTTTTTGTGACGACAGACTGGGCTGGGATGGCCGTGGCGATGGGTTCTGGCCAATTGGATGTGGCTTGGATGGGCCCTTGGGGTTACATCATCGCTAACAACAGTACTGACTGCCAAGCAATTGCCACCGTAAAGTATGACGACAAGCCGACCTACCATGCGATTGTGATTGGTCGACCAGATTTGAAGGTCAACAAATTTCCGGACGATACCAAGGGGCTTTCGATTTCATTCGCAGATGTGGGTTCGACCTCCGGATGGTTGATTCCGACTTGGTATGCCAAAGAGGTTTGGAAGATCGATCCCAAGACTTTCTGGAAGTACCGCGAAGGCGCTACACATGCTGCTAATGAAATCGCAGTCCAAAGCAATCAAAGCGACATGGCAACAGATTTCGATCGGAATCGCAATGCGATGATTGCAGCCGGAACTGTGAAGGCCGACAGTAACAAAATTCTGTGGACTTCTGATCCCTTGCCCAACGATGCTATAGCCGTTCCCAAAGGTACTTCTAAGGAACGGGCAGCACAAATTCAAGCGATCTTGACGGGTATTTCGGTAGAGCAGGCCAAAACGTTGTTGCCAAATCGATATACCGGGTTTGTTTCGGCCACGCATGCGTCCTACTCGAGCATCGAAAAGGCTGGTCTGGCAGTTGGCAAGATTAAATCAAAAGCCTGATGATTGCGCCGACAGAGATATCGGCGGGTACAACTGATAGCGCAGCGCGTGCCCGTCTTGCCTTTGAGGCAGGACAAGGCTCGCGTCGAGGCAGCAGGACCAAGCGAAACTTTGTCTTACTACTCCTACTCATATTCTATGTAGTGTGCTGGCAGTTGGCTCAGGTAGATCTGGCTAAATTGGTCACCGGACTGCCCAAACTGGGGCACTGGCTCGCTCAAGCATGGCCGCCTAAACTTTCCGAAATGCCGCTGTTTCTGCAACGAATGGCAGAAACCGTGGCTATGGCTGCGATCGGTACAACAGTGGCCACTATGCTTGCAATACCCATGGCTGTGGTGGCTAGTCGTAACATCACGCCGTTTCCCCGATTGTATTTGCCGGCTCGCTGGTTTTTGAATGCGCTGCGCGGAATTGATTCGTTTGTATTTGCCTTGCTATTTGTTGCAGCCGTTGGGCTTGGCCCCTTTGCAGGTGTCATCGGCATCGCGCTTCATACTTGGGGGAGCGCCGCCAAATTTTTCGCCGATCACATCGAGAATTCTCAGCTCGGGCCACTGGAGGCTGTTCGAACGACAGGCGCTGGGCGATATACCGCAATCCTTTACGCTTTGCTCCCAGATGTATTGCCCGTACTTTTATCGACCACCTTGTTCTGGTGGGAGTTCAACGTTCGTGCCTCAACCGTACTAGGCGTGGTGGGCGCAGGCGGTATTGGTTTAGAACTAAAAAACAGTATGGATCTGCTCGATTTCTCCCGCCTATTTACAATCATCGCCCTGATACTTGTGGTGGTCACGATACTCGATCAATTTAGTAGTTGGCTTAGAAAGCGATTAATTTGATGAGCGAGATCCACGTCATGGCAAGACAAAATCACAGCACCACCGGCGATTATGTTTTCGAGGTCGTCGAGGCAACCAAGGCTTTCGGTAACAAGCTCGCAATTGACAACGTCAGTTTTGGCGTTCGTGCAGGAGAGTTTGTTGCTGTGCTAGGCCCAAGTGGAGCAGGCAAAACTACGTTGTTTCGCTGTCTTTCAGGCCTCACTTTGATGGACAAGGGGCAAGCACGCCTCGGCGCCAACGACGTTTCAACTTTACAAAGCCGGGAACGACGTCGAATCGCAGTAGTGTTCCAACAGTTTAATCTGGTCAATCGCCTAACCACTAAGCAGAACGTGCTGGCAGGGCGCTTGGGATATATCCCAGCGTGGCGCGGATGGTTGCGATCATTTGAAGAGTCCGACCATTTGCTCGCCTTGGAATGTTTGGATCGTGTTGGTCTATTAGCGCAAGCTGAACAGCCCGCTGGCACTTTATCGGGAGGCCAACAGCAGCGGGTTGCCATTGCTCGGGCCTTAGCGCAGCAGCCTGATGTCATCATCGCCGATGAGCCCGTTGCAAGTCTTGACCCGCGAATCGGGCAGGACATTCTCGAGCTATTGCGTTCGATTTGCCATTCAAGAGAAAATGGAATCGCCGTGATTTGTAGCCTGCATCAACCGCATTTCGCCCGCCTTTTTGCCGATCGAATCGTCGGCCTAGCGGCTGGACGAATCGTCTTGGACGTTGCTGCAGATCAGTTTAGTGATGCCATGTTAGATTCCGTTTATGCCACGCCAATATTTGAGGACCAAGAATGACGCCTACTACAACTCACACCCTTCAACCTGACGTTAGCTTCGACGGCGGCGACCTCGATTGTGGTAACGGTTTATTGCTATTAATTCGCAAGCATATCGACCCGATGGACAGAGGCGGCCTGCTAGAAATCCGTTCGACCGAGATATCTGTTGACGAAGATCTGCCGTCTTGGTGCCGGATGACAGGTAACGAGCTAGTCTCTTTCGTCAAGGACGGTAAGCAGAGGAGTTTTCTGGTGTCGAAGGGGCAGTTAGCGGAGCGCAAAGCAAGGAATGCGACTGTGACGACCTCAGTTGCCGGAGTGCAGCTCGTAGACGTAAAGTTCATGGATAAGTTACCAGATCCAATACCTGCCCCAGCCATTCGTCCACTGTCCATCATGGGGATAGGCAGTTGGCCGCGGCCACGTTGGATGCTACAAGCCGTGCATGAGAATATGGAAGGCCGATTGGATGAAGCGAAGTTTCAAGCCACCGCTGACGATGCAGTGCGGCTTGCGGTTCAGGCACAGATTCGCGCCGGTGCCGATGTCATTACCGATGGCGAACAGCGTCGTGACAGCTACTCGAGTTTTGTCGCTTCCCGTCTAGATAACTGCCAACTGATTCCGCTTACCGATCTAATGCCTTTAGTGGACGACCCGGAAGAATTTGAGCGAGAACTTCGTGCGTTAGATGTGCCGGCCGGAGATGTCCGCCATCCCGCCGTATTCGGGCCGCTCGGGCGTAGTCGGTCAATCGCAGTCCACGAATTTGAATTCACCAAGACGCTGACCCAAAGACCGATCAAGGTTGCTCTGCCCGGGCCTTACCTTCTAACTCGAACCATGTGGATGGAGTGTATCTCTGATCGCGCCTATGCAAGTCGTGAAGACTTGGCCGAAGCCGTAGTGCGCGTTCTGCGCGAAGAAATTGCTTGTTTATTGGCGGCCGGAACCGCTCTCGTTCAGCTCGATGAGCCAGTGCTTTCCGAAGTGGTGTTCACCGGTGCCGCTACTCAGCGTAGCTTTATGTGTGGGGCACTCGGTGAAAAAAAGGAAGCGTCGATTGAGCTCGCCTTCGCGCGCGACTTAGTCAATGCTGTCACTAAAGGTTTCCCGATGGAACGCCTTGCGCTCCATATGTGCCGGGGCAATTGGACAGCGGACGAAGGTGCGGCGCTTACTGGAGACTATGTACCTTTGGTAAGTACGTTAGCGCAGATGCAGGTCGGCACTTTGCTATTGGAGCTTTGCACACCGCGTTCTGGTGAGATTGAAGTACTCGCGTCATTGCCAGATCATCTACGCATTGGCGTCGGCGCTTGTAACCAAAAGCATGCTCACGTCGAGAGTGTTGATTCGATTGTGGCGCATGCCGAGCGGGCGATTAAGATTTTCGGCGCCGAACGCATGTTGCTCACGCCCGATTGCGGTTTTGCGACCTTCGCCGATAATCCTGTTTCCTCTGAGCAAATTGCGGAAGCAAAGTTGACGGCGCTAGCGCAAGCAACCAGCATCTTGCGCGCGCGTCATCGCGTGTGAAAAGGGATAAGACTTTTGGCTGACCTTTTCGGCTGAATTGCGTCAATTCCAGAGTGATGTAAACTTCATTTCGTTCGATGACTGCAATGGTTCGAACAAATCCCGAAAACTTAGGCTAACCAAGGAAAAGTATTATGGCTTCACTCAATAAAGTCACTCTCATCGGCAACTTAGGCCGCGATCCAGAAACCCGCTACACACCGGATGGTTCTGCAATCACTAATTTGTCCATTGCCACAACATCGAGCTGGAAAGACAAAGCGTCTGGTGAGAAAAAAGAAGAAACTGAATGGCATCGTTTGGTGTTTTACAACCGATTGGCTGAGATTGCAGGCGAGTACTTAAAAAAGGGCTCTTCCATTTATGTCGAAGGTCGCTTGAAAACTCGCAAATGGCAAGACAAAGAAACTGGCCAAGATAAATATTCAACCGACATCGTAGTTGACCAAATGCAAATGCTGGGCGGTAAATCTGGCATGGGCGGTGGTAGCGGTGGCGACGATATGGGCGGCGGTGAATCTGGCGGCGGTGGTTACACCAGCCGTCCTGCGCCTCGGACAATGAGCGGCGGTGGTAGCGGTGGTGCATCAAGCGCCCCTGCGAAAAAGCCAGCACCAGCGAGCTTTGATGATATGGATGACGATATTCCGTTTTGAGGTTTACCACAGACTAGGTTAGTAAACTTTAACCTCTGAAGGCCCTGCAATTGCGGGGCTTTTTTATTGGTTATGCTGCTAACTACCGATTCCGAGGATCGAGCGCATCACGCAAACCGTCACCCAGTATGTTGAACGCTAATACCAGTAAGAAAATCGACAGGCCCGGCCAGATTGCCATCCACGCGGCGTTGTCAATGTAGTTCTTAGCGGTATTGAGCATGCTTCCCCAGCTTGGGGCTGGTGGTTGCTGGCCAAGACCTAGAAACGAGAGGCTCGCTTCGGCAATCACTGCTGCGGCTATGGCAAGGGTTGCCTGCACCATGAGGGGTGCCGTGATGTTGGGCAGAATGTGGCGCAGGGCGATTCTGAGCGGCGAGTTACCCACGGCACGCGCTGCTTCGATGTAATCCTCTTCCTTGGTATTGAGTACTTGGGCGCGTGTAAGCCGCACGAAAATTGGCGCCGCTGAAATGCCAATGGCGATCATTGCGTTGGTAAGGCTTGGCCCCAAGAAGGCCGCCAAGGCAATGGCGAGGATAAGAAATGGGCAAGCTAAAAAGGCATCGGTGACCCGTGATATTGCGGCATCTACATAGCCACCAAAAAAACCGGCCGCAAGGCCTATTGGAATGCCTATCATGAGCGAGATCGAGACCGATACTATCCCCGCCAGCAGGGAAGCACGAGCACCCCAAATGACACGTGATAAAACATCTCGTCCAATTTCGTCAGTGCCAAACCAATGCTCAGCGCTCGGTGCTTGGCGAATTGCCCCCCAACTCGTGGCGATAGGGTCTTGTGGCGAAACCCAAGGCGCTAAAACGGCGAGGGCAATAAAGGCAACGACGATGATTAGGCCAACAACCGCGCTCGGGCGACGGCGAAAGCGCCTCCAAGCGCGCTGCCATGGCCCGGCTGGCACGCGGCGGGCGTTCGTAGGTGAAGTAGAAGTCAGTGGCGGTATGAAGGGTTGCAATGCTGGCTACTTTCTTAAACGGGGGTTAACTAGAAAGTAGGCCAAATCGGCAAGTAAGTTCAATGTGATGTAGGCTGTGGCGGTAACGAGTACGACGCCTTGTACCACCGAATAGTCGCGATTAAAAACCGAATCGACAATCAGCTTACCAAAGCCGGGAATAGTAAACACTTGTTCGGTAAGTACCGCGCCTGAAAGTAAGGTGCCTAGCTCCAAGGCGCCAAGTGTGATGATCGGAGTTAATGCATTTCGTAGCGCATGTTTGAGCACCACCGTGCGTTCATTGAGGCCCTTGGCACGCGCAGTGCGAACATAGTCTGCAGACAGTACCTGAAGCATGGCGCTGCGGGTATGCCGCATCAGAATGGCGGCGATGGCATTGCCTAAAACGAAGGCGGGCATGATCATGGAAGAAATATTGCCCCAAAGATCTTCAAACGGGCTGATGTAGCCAGACGCCGGTAACCAACCAAGTTCGACAGAGAACAGCATGATCAGGAGAATGCCGAGCCAAAAATTCGGGGTCGATAGGCCCCAGAGCGCAAACACATTAGCGCAGTAATCCCAAGCCGTGCCTTTACCCACAGCTGAAACAATACCTGCCGGAATGCCAATCAAAAGCGCTATGGTGAAGGCCATTAAGGCGAGTTGTAAGGTGACGGGAAGCTTTTGCATGATCAGCCGAGTGACAGGTTCCTGACTGCGAATTGACTCCCCAAGATCGCCTTGCACGACACCTCCCACCCAGTACGCATAGCGCACCGGTAATGGCTTATCGAGCTTGAGTTTGTCTCGCAGATAGGCCACCACCGTTGGGTCTTGCTCCTCACCCGCAAGTATCTTGGCAGGGTCACCGGGCAGCAACTGCTGCAGCCCGAAGATAAGCATGGACACCAAGATCAACGTCGGAAAGATCGTTAATAAGCGTTTGAGGAGAAATTCAAGCATATAGATGACTTACGGCGCCATCTTTACGCCAGTCACTCGCAGCAAGCCGTCTGGAATGTTGCGTATGCCAGTGAGTTTGCTGTTGTAGGCCCAGAGCCAATTACGATGATAGAGGTAGATAATTGGGCGCTCTTTGAGCACTTGCGCCGCTACTTTATCAAAGATCTTTTTGCGCTCAGCCGGTTCACGCAACGTTCGTGATTCATTGATCAATGTATCGACTTGCGGATCGCAATAGCCGGCATAGTTCAAGGGTTGTTTGCAGGCATGAAAGCTGAACAAATTGCCGTCTGGGTCGGCGCGACCACTCCAAGCCAACAAGTAAGCATCGAACTCGCCTTTGTCGGCCATGTTGAGAGAAGTGGCAAACTCGGCGGCTTGAATTTTGACATCAAACCCTGCTTCGCGTGACATGGCTTGAATGACGAGGGCAAGACGTTGAGTATCGGATGTGGTGGGCGTTAACAAAGTAAAGCTTGGATTGGTAACACCCGCTTCTTTGAGAAGCGCTTTTGCCTTGGCGATATCGCGCTTAGGCATGGGAATATTCTTCGCGTAAAAGGTATTGCTTGGGGCTACCCATTGATTGCCGACTTGCGCCTCGTTATCCATCACCACTTGCGACAAGCCTTGTCTATCAAGCGACAACTCAAATGCCTCACGCACTTTGGCATCGCGACCAAGAGGGTTCTTTTTTGATTGCTCACTTTTGCCCACGTTGATCGTGATACCTTGGTAGCCGATTTCGGTGATGCGCGATGTTTTGAACTTTTTATCGGTGAGTAACTTTCCGATGTCGCTAGAGGCAACCCGCTCGATGAAATCTAGCTGACCTGATTTTAAATTAGCCAGGCGTACGGTTGCATCCGGGATGGGTGTGTAAATAACTTTGTCAAAGTTGATTGCAGCCTTGTTCCAGTACTGTGGGAATCGCTCAAGCACGATTCGATCTTGGGCTACTCGCTCAACAAACTTGAAAGGCCCGGAACAAGAGGGGTTGCTGCTGAACTTATCTCCGAGCGCTTGCGCCGCTTTGGGCGACATCATCATGCCTGCGCGGTCGGCCAACTGAGCGAGCAAAGGAGAGAAGGGCGCTGATAGGTTCAGTTTTACCGTCGATGGGTCGATGACATCGACGCTGGCAACAGGCGCTAATTCGCCTCGACGGTTCGAGCCAGGCATTGTCTTGTGGCGTTCGATGTTGTACTTCACCGCTGCGGCGTCGAACTTTTCGCCGTCATGAAATACAACGCCTTGCCTTAGTTTAAGCGTGAGTGTTTTATTGTCGGCAGACCATTCATACGATGCCGCCAATTGCGGCACGATGTTGAGCTTCTCATCAATATCGAACAATTTGTCGCAGAGCGCAGAAAACACAATTCGACCGACGAAGCTGCGCGCCAGACTGGGGTCGAGTGCATCGGGATCTTCGGCAAGCCCGATTCGTAATGTTTGGGCTTGTGCGGCGAAACACGTCAGACTCGCGCTGATTGCGAGTGTCGCAAGTTTTGCGATAGAGAGATTCATGTAGTTGAGTTTCATAAGTGTTCGTTTAACTGGATGTGTGTGAATTAAAAGCGGATTGAAGTCGACGTAGGCGTTGGCGCGATGCTGAAATCGAGGCCGGCCGCAGTGCGGTTGGTGCGGTTGAGCTTGATGCGATATCGCGCCAAAAATGACAGGCTATCTCGTGTCCATGGTGTTCTTCAATTGCCGGTGCATGGCTGGCGCACAGTGCTTGTGCGTGAGGGCATCGGGTATGAAAATGACAACCACTCGGTGGGTTTATCGGGCTCGGTACATCACCGGTGAGCAATGCCTGAACTCGGCGAGCACCGGGCTCTGGCAATGGAATCGCCGATAGCAACGCTTGCGTATACGGATGGCGTGGTGCCGCGAACAGCGCCTGCTTATCCGATAGCTCGACGATTCGGCCAAGATACATGACTGCGATGCGCGTCGCGATATGTTTAACAACCGATAAATCATGCGCGATAAAAATGTAGGAAAGGCCAAGCTGTTGCTGCAAGTCTTGTAAGAGGTTGACGACTTGAGCTTGTACCGACACGTCAAGCGCCGACACTGCTTCATCGCACACAATCAGCCGAGGCTCGACTGCCAAGGCTCTTGCAATACCAATGCGTTGTCTTTGCCCACCTGAAAACTCGTGCGGATAGCGCTGAGCATGCTCTGGCGCTAGACCAACCAGTTTCAATAACTCTGCGACCCTTTGGGCTTCACGACCCGTATGCAAATCATGCAACCGCAGTGGTTCGGTTAAGGTCTGCGCCACCGTCATGCGCGGGTTGAGTGACGAAAACGGATCTTGAAAAATAATTTGCATTGAGCGTCGCTGCGCTCGTAACGCGCCGGCATCGAGTGCCAGCAGGTCTTGGCCCTCAAATTCAATAGCACCTGAAGTGGGTTCGATCAAGCGAATGGCCAATCGGCCCAATGTTGATTTACCGCAACCGGATTCGCCAACAATGCCCAACGTTTCGCCTGTGTGTATTGTTAGGTTGATGCCATCCACAGCGCGTACGGCTCCGCTCACTCGACCGAACACACCTCGGCGCACCGGGAAGTGTTTTACCAGACCGCTGATTTTGAGAAGTGGTGCGGATGCCATATCTAATGGATTTCAGCGAAAAGTACGGCCGGATCAAGCGGCGCGCGCCAACATGCCGACCAGTGTTGAGGGCTAACCTCCGTTAAGGGTGGCGTGCTGTTCATGCATTGCGCTTGGGCAAAGGGGCAGCGTTGTACGAAGTTGCATGCGAGGCTTCGCTCGAAGGGGCTTGGCACCTGGCCACTAATTGAGTCCAGGCGCAGGCGATCGCTATCCATTCTTGGAATTGAACCGAGGAGCCCTATCGTATACGGGTGCTGCGGTTCATCAAAGAGCGTTTGAACCGGAGCTCTTTCGACAACCTTGCCTGCATACATGACGGCGACCTCATCGGCCACTTCGGCGACGACGCCCAGATCATGGGTAATTAAAATGACTGCTGTACCGGTTTCCACTTTAAGTGTTTGCATCAGTTCAAGGATTTGCGCTTGTATGGTGACATCGAGTGCAGTCGTGGGTTCATCGGCGATAAGTAAGCGCGGTTCGCAGGCCAAGGCCATGGCAATCATTACCCGTTGACGCATGCCACCGGAGAGTTGGTGAGGGTACTCGTGAAAGCGTTGCTCAGGTGCAGGAATGCGTACTTTTTTGAGCATGGCAATAGCCCGTTCTTGCGCTTGGGCGCGCGAGATTTCTCGGTGTCGCAACAGTCCCTCGACAATTTGCTCGCCTATGGTGAAAACCGGATTCAACGATGACATCGGTTCTTGGAAAATCATCGCCATGCCATTACCGCGCAAATCTTGTAAGGCCTTAGCCTGCGCTCCGATGAGCTCTTGGCCCTCGAAAACAACCGAACCATTGGTTATTTTGCCCACGGGGTTCGGTACAAGCCCCATGATCGATAAAGCGGTGACACTTTTGCCGCAACCTGATTCACCGACGATCGCGAGCGTTTGCCCAGGGTAGAGCGTGAAACTCACACCATCGACTGCGTTGAAGACGCCTTCATCTGTGCTGAACTGCGTTGCAAGATTGCTCACCGTAAGCAATGGGTCGGTACCAAGCTTTTGCATCAGATGAGCATTAATTTTTTGCAGTTGATCGCCGAGCAGCAAGCTGCTCCTGGAATTGCACTACCTTGTCTTCGATTACTGTTCTATCAATAATACCGACGGGATTTTGTCGCCCTGCTAAGCAAGAGAGAAAAGGCTGGAACCGTTCCAAGCTTTTTTCGTAAATGCGCTGTAATTCAAGCAACGGTTCTGCATGATCATCGACTCGCAAGTCGAGCTCTAGGTAATCCTCGTCGCCTTGAATGCGTAGCGCTGCGGCTTGCTTGCCTCGTTTATCGCCACCAGCTTGCTCACCTGCTAACATTGCCGCCAGAAGGCGCTCTGCCATCGGTTGGCCTGCACTATTTCGATAAGCATCTGCCGTGGCTGCAATCACTTGTGGGCCGGCCAGCATATTGCCAGCAACGCTGAAGTCGTCGCCTTGCAGGTGCCCGCACCAATCAATGCACTGTGCACCGGTATGGGCTACAGGCTGCCCAATTACGGGCAGGATGTGCAATTGCCTTTGAGCACTTCCGGCATCGGCACTAATAAGCAGCTCCATCGTATCGGCTGCCGACATTCCCGACGCCAACGCAGCCATACCTTTTGGCCCATAAAGCGGATTCATCAGCGCTTGTGTCGATAACGCGCCTACGCCGCGCATACTGTGGGAGCACAAGGAGCCAACGGCAAAAAAGCGGCTTGCGATTGCAATACCAAAGCGACCTTCATCATCGCGCGCCAAAATAGACCAAGTCATAAGGGGGGAGTTCTCTAATTCAGTAAAAGGAATAATGTTGTCATAGTTCTGGCTTAAAGGGTAAAGCATTTCCCGTGCCAGAAGCACCCGTCTTTTGGGCACGAATTTTCTGCCAGCTGATGTCTTCTGCCAGCTGATGTCTTTACGTCGGTGTTGTTAGCGAAAGATGAATTCGCGCTGTTTTCCGCGACGGTTGACGGCAACCCACTCTTTTCCTTCCATTCAATGGAAACTAATGCCACACCTTATTTAGCTTATGCGCCGGGTATCTTCTTTTCGCAACTCGTCGATATGATTCAGTTTCAATCGAATAGCGCTTCGAACTTAGACAAAGTCTTTCAAACTCAGATGGCTGATGCGATTAAAGCCATGGTGCTCGCCGGACACGGCGTTAGTTGGTTGCCATTTGGGTGCGTAACTCAGGATATGTCGCAGGGTCGACTTCAAGCGATTGGCGAACCAAAAATGAAGGTGAGTGTGGAGGTGAGGTTATACAAATCAACTACGACGCAGAACCAAGTGATCGATCTATTGTGGGATCAGATGCAGGTTCCCCACATCAAATTGATTTAACTTAGTAGCTTTGCTCCAAGAGTAAGGATGTGCGTTGCACGCTCGCGCTCAGTAGCGAGCAACTGCCTCAATCCAGAATCAAAGGTTACTAACTTAAATTTGGTTTTTACCGCCTGTGCCAGAAGATAAGCGGCGGTCACTTGCCTGTGCTCCATTAGGCCGCCGCTGCAGATTCCTATGACTTCGGCATCTTGTACATCGAGAGCCAAGAATTTGTGATGTCGATTTGCAGTGCTTCTCGTTAAAAGTTCAGCTTGAACCAATCTTGAATTTGTTCATGATACTCATGTGATGGCCACCCAAGAGCGATCAAGGTATTAGCATCGAGAAGAAAGCCGGTCAAAGCGACTCTCCTAACATTTGCTTTACTTGTTCAGCCGATATGGTGGGCGCATCCTTAGGCGGTTCGAATACCCAAACGCCGTTCAACTGACGCATCGGAACACTGCCGGAACTTCCTCTCACGAAAAGCTCGGAGATGGCTTGGCCGAGCTTGATCGACCGTGCGCGTGCATGAGCCCGCGCCGCCACCTGTTTCAACCCCTCATGAAATGGCAGGTATAGCCACCAGGATTTTTCTCTAGGTAATCCTGATGGTAACCCTCGCCGACCCACCATTTCTCGAAACGCTCAAGCGTCGTAATGATGGGGCGCTTCCATTTGCCCGATTCGTTAATTCGCTTGATGACGGCCTGCGCCGTAGCATGTTGCGCTTCATCCGTGTAAAAAATTGTGGAGCGATACTGCGTGCCCATATCGTTTCCCTGCCGATTCAAAGTGGTTGGGTCGTGCATTTTGAAAAACCACTGTTCCAGCAACGTTTCGAAGCTAATCGTACTAGGGTCGAAAACGATCGTCACCGCCTCGGCATGCCCTGACTTTGAATCATGCGTGTCGTCGTATTTCGGGTTGTCTAACCAACCGCCGGTATAGCCCACTTCAGTCTTAATTACGCCGGGGATACCACGCAATAGGTCTTGCATGCCCCAAAAGCATCCGCCTGCTAAATAGGCGGTTTCTGTAATACCCGTGTTCATAATCTAACTCCTATATAACTTTACTTTTTCGAACCCCAGACTTCGGCCAAGCGAGCATCGCGACCACAGTTGTAGCGATACCCTTTGTAGCGAATAGGATTCTTCTTGTAGTAATCTTGATGGTATTCCTCGGCCGGATAAAACGTACTCGTTTTGGCAATTTCAGTGTGAATGACTTTCACTGGTCCTGCCTTTAACAGGGCCGCTTTACTGGCTTCGATTAAAGATCGTTGCTCTTCAGTATCGTAAAAAATCGCACTACGATACTGACTGCCGTGATCGCAAAACTGTTGATCCTTCACTGTCGGGTCGATGGTCTTCCAAAAGTATTCTAGTAAGACTGAATAGCTAACCTTGGTCGGGTCGTACACGACACGTACCCCCTCGGTGTGGCCAGTGCGACCCGCGCTCACTTCTTGATAAGTCGGATTCACCGTTTTGCCACCGATGTAGCCCGATTCAGCGCTAATCACGCCAGGCAGCTTCTCAAAGTCGGATTCAGTACACCAAAAGCACCCACCTGCAAAAATGGCGCTAGCAGTTTTCGGTGTTTGTGCATGCACGTTGGCGATGCCGACCGCAAGGCTCAGGGCCAAGCCAAGAGAAACGGCAATTCTTTTAAAAATACTCATGTTCTTAACTCCGGAAGTTTAGCTTCTGATGGCACGAACTGAAGCGCCACACCATTGTTGCAATAACGTAAACCTGTTGGCTTGGGGCCATCATTGAACACATGGCCTTGATGCCCACCGCAACGAGCACAGTGGTATTCGGTGCGTGGCCAAACCAGTTTGAAATCACGCTTTTCCCCTAACGTACCGGGTAGTGCGTCAAAGAAACTTGGCCAACCAGTACCGCTGTTAAATTTTTGTGCGTTATTAAACAACGGAAGGTTGCAGGCAGCACAGATGTAGGTGCCGTTACGCTTCTCGTCGTTTAAGGGGCTGCTACCTGCACGTTCGGTCGACTCTTCAAACAAAACCGTGTAGGCAGCAGCAGGTAACAACGTTTTCCAGTCGGCCTTGGTTTTGGTGAGAGGCGTGAAGGATGTGGTGCTTGGAGCACTCCCGGAGGGGGTGGACATGGCTATTCCTAATGCAAGAGTTGAGAATCTAAAAATTGCGTGACGTCGGTTCATACAATATCCTGAAAAAAAGTTAACACTAAAAGTACAATAAAAATGCAAATTTGCTACCTTTGTCAAGTCGACACAAATACCAAAAGCTAACGTAAAAGACATCTCGATTTAGTATCAAATGACCTAGGCAAGCGAGATTAAACCGTAATCAATTTATCTCGCGTTCGTGATGATTTTGGTACGTTGCCGGGATATATTGCGTAGCATGAATGAAAACATACTCTTAATTGAAGACGACGATGCTGTCGCAAACGCCATCCAACTCAACCTCGAAGGCGCGGGTTATGTGCTGCATCGTGAGTCAGATGGCCAAAAAGCACCGGCCACATTTGAGCAACAACGCTGGGACTTGGTTTTGTTAGATCTTATGTTGCCAAAGCTCGACGGGTGGGATATTTGTCGGCACATACGATCAAATAAAAATGATGTTGCTATTCTCATGATCACAGGGCGAACTGCCGAGGCGCATTGTGTACTGGGTTTAGAGCTTGGCGCCGATGACTACATTGCCAAGCCTTTCTCGATGCTTGAACTAGTGGCGCGAATGCGAGCCGTGCTTAGGAGAAAGGATTTACGACTCACACACGCACGGGAGCCGCTTCAAGCACGATTCTCCGACCTTCATCTTGATGCCCTAAAGCGGGAGCTATTCCATAAGGATGTCGGTATACCGATTACCCGCCGGGAGTTTGATCTACTTTGGTTTTTGGTGTCTCATCCGAAGCGTGTGTTTACCCGCGCTCATTTAATTCAAGAAGTGTGGGGAACGAATTTTGACGGCTTCGAGCATGCTGTGAATTCTCAGATCAACAGGCTGCGGGCAAAAATAGAAGTAGACCCGGAAAATCCCAAATTCATCATCACCGTCTGGGGTGTAGGATATCGATTTGAGCCAACGCCCTGAAGCCGTAGTGTTAGTAAAGTCAACCCCACTCGCCTCCAAAATTGCATATGCCTTGGTATCGCTGCTGGCATTGTTTAGCCTATTCGCCGGAATCATTGCAATTAATGCTTCTCAAGAGCACGAGCAAAAACTCTTGCAAGGTTTGTCCAAAGACTTAGCAAAAAACATCGTCGATAACTGGCCTGATGTGATGGCTTCTAGTGCGTTGGAGGGGCGCAGCGCAGAACGTAATGCTATTTTGTCGATGCTTATGGTGGTCAACCCGACAATTCAAGTATATGTGCTCGATGATAGCGGTAAGGTACTAGCGTTTATCAACACAACTCGCGAGCTGGAAACCCATGTCGTTGATCTCAAACCGATTGAACATTTCTTGCAAAACGATATGTTTCCGATTCGCGGCACAGATCCTTTAAATGCTGCGTCACCCCGCATTTTTAGTGCCGCACGCTTTACTCCGGCACGCAGCCATTGGCCTGCACTTAAGGAGCCCAACAAACAGGGTTATCTCTATATTTTGATCAATAGCCAAATGCAAAAAAATGGAAATGCAGTGAGCAGCGTCGCAAATCACTTTGGCAGCTCATTCACCTTATTAATACTGGCATTTGTCGTCACCTCGATAGGCGGGTATTTGATTGCGAAAAAACTAACAGGACGACTAGGCAGCCTCGCGCAAAAAATGGCGTTGTTTCAGCGTGACACAAAGGACTCATCATCTTCAACGCCCACCGATTTCAGCCAGACTGGTGACGAGATCGAAATTCTTGAAAACTCTTTTGCAACGATGACGACGCGGCTTGAAGTTCAAAGTACAAAAGCCGAACGAATCTCTTATGAACACCGCGAAGTTATGGCCGGTGTCGCTCACGATTTGCGTGTACCACTGACAGCCCTGCATGGCAACCTTGAAGCTCTTCATCAGCGGGCCTCGAACCTATCAATGGCAGATCGAAAAGTCTTACAGATTGCATTGGACCAAAGTGATCGGGTTCGGGCACTATCGCAAGAACTTTTCGAGCTTGCAGTGCTCGAGCTCACCGATCAAATTGTTGAGTTCGAGTGGTTTTCGCTCGATGACCTTGTTGGGGATATTGTTCAGAAATTCAAGCAACTCGATTCAAATATAGCGTTTACGTTTGAGCTCGTGCCACCGAAATCCGTCAAGCTCAAAGCGAATATCCACTTGATTGAACGTGCTATTACGAATTTGATTGATAACGCGATGAAACATGGCAAGTCGACGCGGATGCCCCAGATTGACGTGAAAATTGACGCAATGAACCCTGACTCAATACAAGTCTCTGTTGCAGACAATGGCAATGGGTTTTCTGGTGAAATCCTCGAGCGACTTACGCAAGGTTCCTCATTGCGAACACCGCCGTTGAAAAGAGCGGCATCCACCATCGGAGGTTTAGGCTTGGCAATTACCCAGCGGATCATGAAACTGCACGGTGGTAAGCTGAGCGCATCTAATCGGCCTGACGGCGGTGGTTTGATAAGTATTAACTTTGAAAAGCGCTCCAGTAAGATGCCTACGGATGTACATTGATCAGATACCTTGGAGAGCAGAATGAAGAGTGTTGATTTGTTTGTGATTGGTGGCGGCTCTGGCGGCGTTCGTGCTGCGCGCATCGCGGCAACCCATGGTTCTACAGTCGCTTTGGCGGAAGAATATCGCATGGGGGGTACCTGCGTTATTCGGGGTTGTGTGCCAAAAAAATTGATGGTGATGGCGTCGCGATTTGGTAACGAGTTCGAAGCCTCTAAGGGCTTTGGTTGGGATTCCGAAACTCCAACTTTTTCCTGGCCAAAGCTGATGAGTCGCGTCCACGCGGAAGTCAATCGCTTAGAGGGAATTTATACGAGAAACTTAATGGCGACGGGTGTTGAAATTTATTCACAGCGCGCACGTCTTGTCGACAAGCACACGGTGGAGCTTTCTGCCGGTGCAGATGGAAAGGCCGCACAAACGATTCATGCAGGAACGATCCTCATTGCTACGGGCGCTTCCCCAACAATGCCTGATGATATTCCCGGTGCTGGGTTGGCGAGTAGTTCAAACGAATTCTTTCTTTGGCCTGAATGCCCCAAACAAGTCGTTGTACAAGGAGCGGGCTATATCGCTTTGGAATTAGCCTGTTTGTTGAATCGGCTTGGGTCCGAAGTTACGCTAGTCATGCGTGGTGAACTTGTTCTTAGGGGCTTTGATCACGAAGTGCGCGAATTGATTCAGCGGCAGTTAGTGGCTGATGGCTTGGTCATTAAATCGAACACGACGATTACTTCAATTGTTGCTAGTTCAGATGAGCAACTAGACGTTAGACTATCTGATGGCACCAAAATGCTCGTAGATCGAGTCCTTAGAGCGACCGGGCGTCACCCTAATACTGCGGGTTTAGGCCTTGAGGCTTTGGGGATAGCGTTGGATGAAGCCGGGGCCATCCCCGTAGACGGGTTTTCAAAGACATTGGTAGACAGCGTGTATGCGGTAGGCGATGTCACCAATCGGGTTACGTTAACACCTGCGGCTATTCTCGAAGGTCATGCTTTTGCCGACTCGGTTTTCGGAAAAAAGCCAAGACAAGTTGCTGTGACGGTGATTCCCACCGCGGTGTTCACAACGCCAGAGGTCGGCACAGTTGGGATATCTGAAGAGGAGGCACGCAAGAGCTACTCTGACATCGAAATCTACAGCACTACTTTTAGAGCCATGAAAGTTGTTATGGCCAACCAAACAACGCAGTGCTTCATGAAGATTATTGTGGATAAAACTAGCGATCGTGTTCTAGGTGTGCATATTATTGGACCTGAAGCCGGTGAGTTGATTCAACTCATTGGCGTCGCCGTTCAAATGAAAGCGACAAAAGCTGATTTCGACGCCACTTTGGCAGTGCACCCAACTATTGCGGAAGAGTTGGTGACAATGCGAGTGGCGCGAAAATGATTAGACGCGTTAAGTGATAACTGATTATCGCAGCGTTGTTCGTTGCTATGATTTTTGCGGATTACTTTAAAGTCAGTGTCACTGTGCCGACTTGGCCAACACGCTCTACCGTCATGCGTTTTTCGTTGTCACCAATGTCGAATCTCTCTAAAGGAATCACTCCTGGTTTAGTCAAATCTAATTTGGCGGTAACGTAATTATCTGGAGTAATGTCGGGGTGCACCATGGCGGTAATGCGTGCTGTCTTGGCTTTTGTTCGAAATGTAAAAGTCACCTCCCCATTCACAGCTACTCGCCCTGGTTGCAATTGCTCGCCTCCTAGTTGCGCGGCCACTGGGCTCGGGTTGCCTGTCGTAAATTGAGTGCGTGCTTCAGCGGAAACGTAGCGACCAACCCAAATTTTTGAATCATCTGCATCGCCCACAATAAGCACTGGGGCCAAGCGTTCTGATTTCATATCGTTCTTTATGGAAATGGTGTAGCTAGGACCATCGTTGTTCATGGAAGTTGTTGCGCAGCCGGCCACTAACAAGACTGATGATGAAATAACACACAGTGTTAGTGACTTAATGAATTGCTTGCTCATGTGATTGAATCTCCGTTGTGATCTATTGGTGATATTGAGGTGATACTTAGGTGATGCTGACGTGATAACTTAGAAATAGTTTTAAAGAATCAATGCAAACTGTTAAACAATTTGCAGCTCTCGGTCGCCTATCAGATGTTTGCCTTACATTGTTAGAACTTGTAAGCATTGAATGTTTAGCGTTACAAATAAATGGCTTCTTTCACTAAAACTAACTATGAGACAAACATGCAGATTCCAAACTCTTATTTATCAATACGCGCGGCGACGTTAGTCGTTGCAATCGCTACGGCTGGTTGCTCAAGCATGAGCGCTGCTCCTCCTGCTGCTCCTGTTGCTCCGACACTATCCCCAGTCGTTTTAGTCGACGCTTTAAATGGCGTTTTCGGTAAGCATATGGCCCGAAGCTCGCATGCCAAAGGCTTCTGTATGTCTGGTCAGTTCGAAGCTTCCTCTGCAGCATCGGCAGTGACTAATGCGGCAATGTTTAAGGCCGGGCAACGTACGCCTTTGACAGGTCGATTTTCCATTGGCGGCGGAAATCCTAAAGCACCTGATAACGCTAAGTCAGTGCGCGGCATTGCCGTTCGTGCAGATAGCGGCTCGGAGCGACTTGAATGGATTTTTGTATCGGCACCTCACTTCTTTGCGCAGACGCCCGAGCAGTTTGCAGAGTTCTTAAAAGTAAGAGCGCCAGACCCAGCCACGGGCAAAATGAACGCAGAAGCGATTGCGGCGTTTAGCAAAGCTAACCCAGCAACAACCAAGCAAGCTGGTTACCTTGCGGGACAGCCTGTTCCGGCCAGTTTTGCAACAGTACCGTACTGGAGTACCAACGCCTTCATAGCTACTAATGCAGGCGGGAAGACGCAAGCAATTCGCTGGAGGTTCGAGCCAGTAGCAGGGCGTGTTGGCTTGAGCGAAGATGAAGCCAAAGCGAAAGGCCCTGATTTCTTGCGTGCAGAGTTGACCGAGCGTATCGCAAAGGGTGCGGTGGTTTTCAATGTTGTCGCTCAGTTAGCGCTGGCACAAGACCAGTTGACCGATCCGACTGAGCCTTGGCCGACTGATCGGGCAGAAGTGAACATGGGGCGTTTAGTGATGGATCGTCTCACAGATCAGACTTGTGATCGCGAAACCTTTATTCCTACAGTTTTGCCTAAGGGCATCGCTGCCAGTGCAGATCCAACCCTTGCAGCAAGAGCAGGTGCTTACGCAGTTTCCCTCGGTCGACGCTTAACCAATTAAGTCTGTTGCGCGGTTCTTCTTCAGTTGGAAAACCGCGCTACCTTCAATTAGAGTTACGAAGCAAGCCGTTCACGCTGGCAATGACTCTTCGATCAAATAAAAGCCCCAAGTGGCCTGTTCCGGCCAACTGTACTGAATCAAAACCTTTGCTAAAGCCTGAAGTAAATGGAACGACTAAGTTGTCGTGAACGCTGTAAATGGCAGTAGTTTTAATGGTTGGCGTGGCGGGAAGTTTTTGAAGCCATAGGCTTGCGAGCCGCATTTGTTTTAGGTTCGCAGCACCTAGAAGATTCGCACACTGACTACCCTGATGTGGCGTGCCGATGGTGATCAGGCGCTTAATGTCTTTGCCTTCATTTACGCCTAACCAAGCTCGGCATACAAGGCCACCCATGCTGTGCCCGATAAGGATGATCTCCACGTTTTTGTTTCGTCTGATCCTTTTGATACGACCATCGAGCACTTTTACATAGCTGTCCATAGATGCGAATGGAGCACCAAGATCAATGCTATCTATACTTAAGCACTTAAACTGTCCGGTAAGCGCTTTTTTGAGTCGCCTACTAAACAACCACCATACGCCAGAGTTACTCAATAGGCCATGCACTAACAGTACAACAGTCTCCGGTGCGGTTTGATTTTCATTTCGGTGGGGGGCAAAGAAAAATCGGAAAGGTATTAAAAATGTGAAGGCCAGTAGAGTGGCCAAAAACTCTCGAAAGAAAGTTGCTATCCATCCACTCGTGCTTTGTCGCTGAGGGATTGTGGCGTTGTGAAATGCGAACCCAAAACTTAGCAGTAGTGCTGCGATTCGAACCGCAACGAGCCACAGTAAGATGCAAATCGAGAGCTCGCCGAGTCGATGCATCATCGTGTCGCCCATCATATGCATGCCGAATAAAAGAGAGAACGTCAGCTCAGCTGCGAAAATTAAAACGGGCAGGATAGGTAACAGCGTAGGCTCCGTGTGTGCGAATGATAGTTGTTCAAGTTTACCGCTACAAACCACCAGCTGCCGAATATCACTAATTGGTGATACTTTAGAAAATTCTTGGTGAATCATTTTGCTTAGACTACGATAGCAGCGTTGCGAAGCAAAAAGCATAATAGGTTATGAAAACATATCTTTACAAACGACACTCTTTCGCAGTGCGTGTCATGCATTGGACAAATGTCCTATCTTTCTCGATTCTTTTCATGAGTGGGTTAATGATTTTTAATGCCCACCCTTCTCTTGATTGGGGAAAGTCTTCTTTTACTGGCAGGCCACCAGTACTCAAGATTGAGGCACGCGATGTGGGTGGCGGTAAGCTGGCAGGTATTACGACGGTGTTCGGCAAAGAGTTCGACACCACAGGTTTGTTGGGCGTGTCTAGTAGCCCAACCGGTACACCAAACGATGTTGCCTTCCCGCACTGGATCACTATTCCGGCAGACTATTCATTGTCCGAGGCTAGGCTTTGGCACTTCTTGTTTGCTTGGCTTTTCGTTATAAATGGCCTTACCTATGTTTTTTACGCAGCAAAGAGTAGACACCTTAACAAAGACTTATTACCGACGAGCAATGACTGGCGCACGATTGGCCGCTCGATACTAGATCATTTAAAGTTTAAACATCCGCAAGGCGAGGATGCAAAGCGATACAACGTATTGCAAAAGCTTGCTTACCTTACGGTGATATTTGTTCTTCTACCCTTGGTTATCCTTATGGGCTGGGCAATGTCACCTTGGTTAAATTCCTTTTTTCCAGGATGGGTAGATTTGTTTGGCGGCAGGCAGTCGGCACGCACACTGCACTTTATCGTCGCTTGGCTACTGGTTGGGTTTATTGTCATCCACGTGTTTGAAGTGATTATTAGCGGGCTTTGGAATCACCTCCGTTCGATGATTACTGGTAACTACCGAATTAATGTTCAGCAAGCGACGGATAAGGAACTATGAAAAAGTCATTACCAACAACTAGACGCAGATTGCTCACGGCCACGACTTTACTAAGTTCGTCTTTTTTGTCTGCCTGTAGCAAAGTGGCAGAGACTAGCTGGTTTACGTCATTGCTTGGTGTCGGTGAGGTGCTCAATAAATCGATCCACAAGGGCCTCGGTGGAAGAACAAGTCTGGCACAAGAGTTTTCTGAGGCAGATTTGTCGCCCACTTTTAAAGGCAATGGCACAACCAACCCAAGTGGAGCTGAGTACCAACAGCATGCATCCGCTAGCTTTAATGACTGGCAATTGAGGGTGGATGGCTTAGTAGAAAAGCCGACGGATTTTTCAATGGCTCAGCTTAAAACCCTCGCTTCTAGGACGCAGATTACTCGGCATGATTGCGTGGAAGGTTGGAGTGCGATCGGTAAATGGAAAGGTGTGCCGTTAGCGAGTATTTTGGCGCAAGTGACTCCAAAGGCGGATGCTCGATATGTTGTGTTTCATTGCGCTGATACCTTTCCGGGTCGGCAAAGTGCGGTGCCTGTTCCTTACTATGAAAGCATTGATTTGGATGATGCATTTCATGTGCAGACTATTCTGGCGTACGACCTCAATGATAAGGCGTTGCCTATTAAAAATGGTGCGCCACTGCGGCTGCGTGTTGAAAGGCAGTTGGGCTATAAGCAAGCAAAGTATATTCAGCGCATTGAACTTGTTTCGAGCTTTGAGAACATAGGTAAAGGTAAAGGCGGGTTTTGGGAAGATCGAAGCGGTTATCAGTGGTATGCGGGTATTTGATTCGGAGTTTTGTGCGACTCATTTCGATATTGGCCTTATTCTTATTGTTCGGTTGCGGTGCTTTGCCGCGCCTAAGTGATCTTCAAGGCAATCAACACCTAGAGCGTGCTCAAGTTGTCGACAAGGACGGCAGTATGATGCTTCAGCATCGCCAACCTATCGACCAAGCTATAGAGGCAATGAAAGGCGAAAGCTTCGAGGCGCGCCATGCCAAGATATTGGAAGTAGTTAACGGTTCTCAAGCCACACCTGGAAACCATAGCCGAATATTGATCGATGGTCCGCAAACCTGGCAAGCTATCTTCGATGCGATAACGAATGCACGTGACCATATTCATATAGAGAGCTTTATTTTTGAAGAGCTCGAATTCGGACGGCGCCTATCAGATCTGTTACTGGAGAGGCGCAAGGCCGGTGTCTCAGTAAGGATCATTTACGACAGTGTTGGTTCAATCACAACACCTAAAGCGTTCTTTCAAAAATTGAGCTCCAATGGCATTGTTCTTTGCGAGTTCAATCCGATTAATCCTTTGGCAGGTAAGTTGCTTAAGGTAAACCACCGTGATCACCGCAAGATTGTCATCGTAGATGGTGAGGTTGCGTTTACGGGAGGCATCAATTTTCACTCAGTCTACCGTACCGGTTCTGCGATGTTTTTCAGAACCAAGATGCCCACAATCGAAGAAGGCTGGCGTGATACTCATGTTGAATTGCGCGGCGATTCAGTACACCGTTTGCAGCAGCTTTTTTTAGACAGCTGGAAGAAGCAAGAGTGCCTCGAGCAGCCGGTTCGGAATCATTTTCCAACGCTTCAAAACAACGGCCCGCACGCAGTCGCCATTGTTGGCTCTAGTCCTGATGGAATGCTCAGCAGAATGTATTTACTGCTTACAGCAGGCATCACCTACTCAACAAAAAGTGTTTGGCTAACCACTGCCTATTTTGCACCCGACCCGAGTACGATCAATGCCTTGACAGCGGCGGCTAAGCGTGGCGTCGAAGTGCGCTTGTTATTACCTGGGTTTACAGATTCATTTTTGGTGTTTCATGCAGGTCGATCTCATTATGAAGAGCTGCTTAAAGCTGGCGTAAAAATTTACGAGCAACGTGAAGTGCTGCTTCATGCCAAGACTGTGGTTATCGACGGTGTTTGGTCCTCAATCGGTTCAAGTAACTTTGATTGGCGAAGCTTCTGCCATAACGACGAAGTCAATGCGTTGTTTGTTGGAAAAAACTTCGGGGATCAGATGGGCAGAGTCTTCGAGGACGATCTCGCTCAGGCACATCAGGTGACGCTTGAAGAATGGCAAGCTAGGGGAACAGCCATTCGTTTTCGCGAATGGATTTCCCGCAGATTCGATTATTTGTTATGAGTTTTTATGCGGGTTGAGTAGCCCAAAAATTCATCACGACTTGGTGACGTTTGCGTGATTTAAAGGTGATATTGGGTCGTTATATTTCTGCGAGAAGTGGTCAAGGATCGCTTTTTACAACTATTTAAAGGAAATAAAATGAAAAAACTCGCTATCGCTTTAGCACTTTGCACTTCTTTCGTATTTAGTACCAGTGCCGTAGCTCAGCAAGGCCGCAATTTTGATGAATCAGGTGCTAGCTGGATCCAAAAGACAGATATGGCAATGAAGGGTGAGAAAAAAACTGCTGGTCAAATTCGCGCGGAAGCAAATCAATTCCTGATGTTCAATAAATGGGATGTAGGATCATCAAAATTTATACCAGTGGGCGGCGAGCCAAGGGTAATGAGTAAGCTCACTCGTGAACAGCAAAACATGGAAATCAGCATGTTTGCGAAGACTCACATGTACGATATTTTTAGTGGCGCTTGGGTTGACAAAGCGACCGGTGCCAAGATGGTTATGCCAGAAATGCCGGCTATGAAGAAGTAAATTTCTAAAAAAGGTCCGCTAAAAGTACTCGGTGCTGCGGACCTTTCTATTTCAAAAAGTGCAGGCTTACTCCAGCACAATCCCCGAAGCTTTCACCACACCACGCCATTTCTCAACGTCGGCTAAATAGTAGGTTTGAAATGGGCCAGACGCCAACGCAAACGTCGATATCCCTTTAGTTGCTAAGTTGTCGCGAAACTCTTTCGATGCCAGTACTTTCAATACATCATCCGATATTTTTTTCACCAACTCCGGCGGTGCACTTTTGGGCATGAAAAAGCCTTGCCAAAGCACATGTTCGAAATTCGGTAAGCCTTGCTCCGCAACTGTCTTTACATCGGGTGCTGGCGCGAAGCGCTCTTTGCCTGTTACTGCCAAGGCGCGTACTCTGCCTGCTTGAGCTTGCGGTAAGCCCACTGGCATTCCAGCAAAGTAAAAGTCGAGTTGGCCTGAGATGGTGTCAGTTGCGGCGAGTGAGCCACCGCGGTAGGGAATATGTACCCCGCCAATACCTGCGACAACTTTGAATAACTCAGCCGCCATGTGGTCTGAATTGCCTATTCCGCTCGAACCGAAGTTCAGTGCAGCTTTGCTCTTCTTGGCCATGTCGATTAAGTCTTGTACCGATTTCGCCGGGGAGCTATTAGGTACGATCAGAATATGCGGAGTTGCGGAAACGGCAGCAACAGGAATAAGGTCTTTTTCGCCATTAAAGGGAAGCTTAGGGTTCGACGCTGTGCTGATTGCCAAGCCGTTTTGGGCGAATAACAAGGTGTAGCCATCCCCAGCGGCTTTAGCGACAGCGTCAGCCGCTAAATTGCCGGCTGCGCCACCGCGATTTTCAACCACTACCGGTTGCTTCCACATTTCTGAAAGTGCTTGGCCCATTAAGCGGCCCGCGATGTCTGTAGAACTGCCTGCCGCGTAACCGACTAGGATTTTTACGGGCTTATTCGGGTAGGTTTGCGCCTGTGCAGAATGAGTAACTGCAAATAAGGCTGCAATAGCGGTGAGGGCTTTGAATAGTTTCATGATTTGTCGTTGAAGTTACACTACCGACACTATGGCACTATCCGCAAAACCTTACTTACAAGCCGTGTCAATTCGCGCCGATGCGGCCATCGACTTCGATGAGTACCCGTACACCATTCCCGCAGTTCGGGAGATGGGTGTGTTGAAGTTCCATCCTGACGTGACCTTCTTTGTTGGTGAGAATGGTGCAGGCAAATCGACGGTATTGGAAGCCATCGCAATAGCGTTGGGTTACGGGCCAGAGGGCGGTACAAAAAATGTGCAATTGAAGACTACCGAATCGGTGTCGACTTTGCATGAATCGTTACGTCTAGCACACAGCTTTAAGAAACCTAAAGACGGCTGTTTTTTGCGAGCGGAGAGTTTTTTCAATGTCGCTACTTATATGGACGATATGGGCTACCTCGGCGGCTATGGCGATAAGTCGCTGCATGCGCGTTCGCATGGCGAAGCCTTTATGTCGCTACTCACCCAAAAAATGCGGGGCAATGGTTTGTACCTGCTTGATGAGCCAGAGGCTGCGTTGTCACCGAATCGGCAATTGGCTGCGCTTTCGGCTATTCATCAATTAGTGCAAGAGCATTCGCAATTTATCACCGCGACACACTCGCCAATTTTGCTGTCTTACCCGAATGCAAAAATATTGCAGTTTGATGGTTCGGGTATTTCAGAAGTGGCATATGAAGATACCGATCATTACGCTGTGACTAAGGATTTTCTAAATCATTATCAGCAGCGGTTGAAAGGGTTATTAGACTAACTTTCGTCTCAAGTCCCAATCACTCCACCATCGTTCTTTCGAATCACGACCGTGGCGGATCTCGGTCTGCCACCCACTGTGTAATCCGGCCAGTTCGAGAATTTAGCGGGCTCATTCGGGTCGCTTCTATCTGTCGGTGTTTCACCAGGGTGCTGCACACTAATAAACATGGTGGTGCTGTCAGGGGTGAACGTACAGCCTGTTATTTCGCAGTTGGTTGGACCGGTAAGAAAACGTTTCGTTTCGCCTGTTTTAGGGTCGCTGGCGAGCATCTGGTTATTGCCGATATTGATGAACTCACCTTTGTACATTTGCGTTGCATGGGCATCGGTTTGAATCCATAACACGCCGCGCTTATCAAAGGTGATGCCATCTGGGCAACCGTAAATATCTCCTTTAATATTGCCCTTGGCTTCGGGGCGAGCATTCGCAGGGTCACCTGCAAGCACTAGATGGTTCCATTGAAAGCCTGCGCCGTCGAAATCGCCATCATCTTTCCAGCGAATGATTTGGCCCATGGTGTTGTTGGCCCTCGGGTTAGCTGCGTCTACACCGAATTGGTCTTTTTGGCCGCGTGAGCTGTTGTTGGTCAGCGTGCAATATACCCAGCCAGTGTCTGGGTGTATGGTGAGCCATTCTGGCCTGTCCATTTTAGTGGCTTGCAAAATATCGCTGGCCTGACGTGCCTTGATCAGTACTTCACCTTGGTCGGCAAAGCCGTTGGCGGCGGTTAATGGCCCTTGGCCATATACGAGTGGCAACCACTTGCCTCGGCCATCTGCATCGAAGCGCGCGACGTATAAAACACCGTGGTCAAGCAGGGTCGCATTAGCTTTAGCGCCGCCGGGAGAAATCTTGTCGCGGCTTACGAATTTGTAGATGTACTCGAAACGCGCGTCTTCGCCGGAGTAAACCACGGCTCTTCCATCTTTGGTCACGCCAACCCAAGCGCCTTCGTGGGCAGCTCTTCCCAATGCGGTACGTTTTACTGGCTTGCTGCTTGGGTCCATCGGGTCGACTTCGACTACCCAGCCAAAGCGATTCGATTCATTAGGGGTTTTTGTTGCGTCAAATCGAGCATCGAATTTATCCCATTGGTAGAAGCCTTCTTTACGCATGCCCCAGCGTTTTTGATGTGAGTTCGTGTTTTCGCCGCCCCCGAAGTAAAACATAAAGTTTTCTTCGCCAGAAAGGTAGGTGCCCCAAGGGGTTTTACTGCTTGCACAGTTGTTTAGAGTGCCAAGAATCGTCGTTCCCGCAGGGTCGGCTGCGGTACGCATCATGTTATGGCCAGCGGCTGGGCCGCCTACACTGAACGGTGTACTCATTGGAATGCGACGGGCGTACTTCGATGGGCGCACCATGTCCCATTTGCCGTCCTTCATCATTACCTCATACACTGATAGGCCATGAGCGTTTTGGGCTTTTTTTACCTTCTCGGCATCCATGTTGTTGAAGCCGCCCACATGCAATAAACCATCATCGGTGTATTCATGGTTTAAGGCGATTAGGCCGTGAGTCGAACTGCCGCCGATAGGAAAAAACTCAACGCCATCATGATGCATACCCATTTGCACTGCTTGATCAGCCGCGGTGTTTGAACCATCGAGCTTGAATGCCGGCATGCTGCCCGGAATTCCTACTGGTTCGCCCCAAGCTGCAATTGGCGTTGCCGTATAGCCTTCGGGCACAACAAACTTGTCGCCCATTCCCGGTGGGATCGCTTTAAAACCAATCGCCGGGCCCGTACTGCTTGCGATAGAAGCACAGCCGAATAGTGAACTAACACTGGCAATTGCACTACCTTGCAATACGGTGCGGCGCGTTGGGTTCGATACTTCATGAATGCTTGGGTTGGAAGACGTGTTGCTGTCTTCCATAGCGGTGAAATCTTTTGCCATTGGCTGTGTGCTCCCTATCTATGCAGTCTGCTTTGTAATGCAGCAACTTTAGCATAGCTCGGGGCTTCAGCCGATTAGGTTTTGAGTAGAGTTTCAACCTTTGTTTGTAGCATTTCAGGGTTTACGAGTGTACTGGCGACTGGTTCGCCAACATTCAAGCCAACCCGGCTCAAAATGCCGCGTCTAAATGGCCGAACCATGGCATTGCCTTCTTCAACTCGGCTAAAGAATGAGCCCCATAGATTTGTCAGCGCCATCGGTATCACTGGAGGTGTAATGCCATCGGCTTTAGCAAGTTCAAGGATCTTCATAACGCCGCCTTTGAATGTTTGCACGTTACCGTCGCGGGTGATGCCACCTTCAGGGAATATGGCGAGCAAGTCACCTTCACGCCACACCTTAGCAGCCGCGTTGAAAGCTGCTTGGTAGGTCGCAGGGTCGTCCTTTTGCGAGGCGATAGGAATGGCTTTAGCAAGTTTGAACATCGCGCCTAGTATTGGAATACGGAATATCTTGTGATCCATCACATAGTAAATTGGCCTTGGGCTTGCTGCCATGAGTAACACCGCATCAACGAAGCTCACATGGTTACAAACCAAAATTGCAGCACCTTCAGTGGGAATGTTTTCGTCGCCAGTCACTTTGAATCGATAGCCTATGCGGCTGGCTACCCAAGCAACAAAGCGCAGCAAGTATTCAGGTACCAGCATAAATATGTAGAACGCAACTACGGCGTTGGCAATACCAATAAATAAAAATACTTGTGGAATGGTGAAGCCTGCCTTGAGAAGCAGGCCAACGATGACCGAACTTGCGATCATGAAGAGCGCATTCAAAATATTGTTAGCCGCGATAATTCGCGCTCTGTGAGTAGCCTGCGAGCGCATTTGGATAAGCGCATACATCGGTACGCTATACAAGCCTGCGAATAAACTTAGCAGAGCTAGATCCGTCATCACCCTCCAATGAGCGGCTTGGCCTATAAATGCACTCAAGCTCAGGTTGCTGGCAAGCGGTAGGCCACGCGAAGCGAAATACAAATCGATGGAGAAGATGCTCATGCCGATTGCACCTAAAGGCACTAAGCCAATCTCTACATGCCTGCGGCTGAGTACTTCGCACAGCAGTGAGCCAATACCAATACCAATCGAAAATACGACGAGCAATAACGACGCAACTTGTTCGTTGCCGTGTAGCACCTCTTTAGCAAAGCTGGGAAACTGACTTAGGAACACAGCACCGAAAAACCACATCCAACTAATGCCAAGCAGTGAGCGAAAAACCACTCTGTTTTCCTTGGCGAGTTTTAGGTTGCGCCAAGTTTCCGTAATCGGGTTCCAATTGATTTTTAGATTCGGTTCGGTTGCTGCTGACACTGGAATGGCGTGAGCCACCAATCGACCGAGCACCGCCAGAGCCACGCAACCACCGGCAACAATTTGTGCCCCTGTTTGCGGAATTGCGATTAGTAAGCCTCCAATGACTTGGCCGATTAAGATAGCCACAAACGTACCCATTTCAACCATGCCATTGCCGCCAGTTAACTCACGCTCATTCAAATGTTGCGGAAGGTAGGCGAACTTGACCGGGCCAAACAAGGTTGAATGCAGGCCCATTAAAAATGTACATGCGAGCAACACCGGGACGTTGGCCTGTATAAAACCCCAACCGGCCAAAATCATAATGCCGATTTCCAACCACTTAATGAACACAATGAGCGAACGCTTGTCGTATTTGTCCGCCAGTTGGCCGCTGGTGGCAGAGAACAGTAAAAAGGGCAGGATGAACAGTGCGCCAATGACTAAACCGGCTTGTTCTGGCTTTAACCAACTAATGCTAAGTTGATAGGTCACCATGACCGTGAAAGCGAATTTAAAGAGGTTATCGTTGGCCGCGCCAACAAACTGCGTCCAGAAAAAGGGCGCGAAGCGCTTCTGTTTGAGAAGTTCAAACTGGCCGGAGTGTTCTGAATGCTTAGGGGGCATGGGCTTCCTAAAAAACGCTATTACAGGCCATGCAGCAAGGCTTGCGACTAGGTGTTTAAGACTATGCCCCGAAATCAGTTGTTGCGTCCAGTCGAAAACCTGTTGGTCGGCCATTTCAAAGGCTTTGGCGGTTGCGTATACAACAACAACCCACCAAGTTGCACTAAAGCCCAAGGCAACGCATTACCCGTTGAGTTGCTGATGTGAATGCTTATGGCACCGCTTATCGCATTGAAGAACACCAACATAATGCCGGAACGCAGCGATATGCTTAAGGCGCAACTCAAACCAGGCCGAGCCTAAAGCTGTGACGATATGGCCGATAAAAAAGATTGAGGCGAACGGCTTAAAAGGTGCCGAAGCATCCGGTGTTCTGCTCCGCCGTATTACAAACAGCCCATATAAACCGGCAAAGAGAAAGGGCAGGTTGCTGAGCACGTCCATTGCTCTCGGCAACCCGAGCAACTCGCGTTGATCCACAAAATGAAAGTATCCGGAGAGTTCGGCAAGGGGTGGGGAAAATGCGCCGATCAAAATTAGAAGCGCTAAAAATGCAACGAGAACTTTTTTACGGAAGGAGATATTTAGCATGGGCGAGCTCTTCATTGGTCGTCTAACAAGCCCCGATGATCTAAAACTTCTTTTCCGAAGGCTCGTAATTTAAGTCTTGTCTGATACATTGATGCTCTTGGTATCTTTAAACTGTACTAATTTTGTTGGATGCATATGAGCACATCGCTAGATCTGATTAATGTTTTGAAACAAGAGCTGAAATCGGCCAATATGACTTATGCCGAGTTGGCTGCAGCCATTGGCATGGCCGAATCGAGTGTGAAGAGGATTCTGGCCAAGGGCGACACAACGCTGGCCAAGATTGATGAAATCTGTCGAGCGCTCAAGCTCGATTTCTCCGATTTGGCTCGCAAGGTTTCTGAGCAGCAGGTGCTTCTTGCTGACCTCACCCTTGTGCAGGAACGTGGTTTAGTTGCCGACAAGAAGCTTTTATTAGTTGCCATTTGCGTGCTGAGCCAGTGGACCTTGGAGCAAATCACGCAGGCTTATCTTTTGACCGAAGCCGAGGTAGTACGCTGTTTGGCTCAGCTCGACCGCTTGGGCATTATCGAATTGCGCCCAATGAATCGCTACCAGCTAAAGCTCGCGAAGACGTTTCGTTGGCGTCCGCATGGTCCGATCATGACCTTTTTTCGCGAAAACGCCTTGTTGGAGTACTTTGGCGGCGGTTTCGATAAAGATGGCGAGGGTTTGCTGCTGGTTCACGGATCGATTAGCAAAGCCTTGGCCCCGTCTTTTGTCGAACGATTGCAAAGGGTTGCGCAAGATTTTTCCCAGCAACACCTAGCTGATCAAAAAATCGCCGAAAAAGACCGTGAAGGCTTCACTTTAGTCTTGGGTATGCGTAGCTGGGAGTTTCAAGCTTTTCGCGACCTCAGACGCTAGGTACAGAGCTATAATTAAAGGCTTTGCTGTCTGAATAGAAAACCTAACGCGTCATCATGCCGATCTACCCTTACCTTTGCGGTTCCTGCGGGCATCATCAAGATGTTTTGCAAAAGATGTCCGCCGCCCCCCTGACTACTTGCCCAGAGTGCAACGCCGAGACATTTTCCAAGCAGCTTTCTGCGCCGGCTTTTCAGCTGAAGGGCAGTGGTTGGTATGTGACTGATTTTAGAGAGAATGGCAAAAAGCCAGAGGGGGCTGAAAAGGCTGGCGAGAAAGCCGCCGAAGGCGCTGCTGCAGCCACTGCTGCTCCGGCAGCCGGTGCGGCAACTCCAGCTGCTGCCGGGGCTGCCTCATCTGCGTCATCTGCGTCAGCTGCCGCGCCCGCTGCCGCCCCTGCACCTGCGCCAGCCGCCGCACCACCAAGCTCATCCCCAGCACCAAGTACAAGCAAATGATTCGCAAATACTTCATCACCGGTTTGTTAATTTGGGTGCCCTTGGCCATTACGCTCTGGGTGCTTAACTTCATCGTGACGACGATGGATAAAACATTGCTGCTTTTGCCTGAGGCTTGGCGACCAGTGCAGCTGCTGCATGCCGATATCCCCGGTTTTGGGGTGATCCTTACTTTTCTGATTGTGCTAATTACGGGCTTGTTGGCGCGCAACTTTATCGGTCAGCACTTGGTGAAGTTTTGGGAAAGCTTGTTGGGCCGCATTCCCATCGTGCGCTCGGTGTATTCAAGTGTGAAGCAGGTCAGCGACACGGTACTCTCAGATAGCGGGCAAGCATTTCGCAAGGCTTTGCTGATTCAGTATCCACGCCAAGGTGTTTGGACGATAGCTTTCCAAACCGGCGTACCAGCCGAAGAAGTGCGTAAGCATGTACCTAGCGATATGCTCGCGGTGTATGTGCCGACCACACCTAACCCAACTTCGGGTTTCTTTCTTATGCTCGCCAGAACTGATGTGATAGAACTCGACATGTCAGTCGACGAAGCACTTAAATATGTTGTGTCGATGGGCGTGGTTGCACCGCAAATGCTTCCTGCAGTCAATCCGTCTACACCAGCAATCGCGGCCAAACCGGCCTCTCCTTCTAATTCTTCGCAGTAGAGATTTTTCATGCGTACCTGTTATACAGGCGATGTTTCGACTCGCCACCTCGACCAAACCGTTACTCTCTTCGGTTGGGTGCAACGTCGCCGTGACCACGGGGGAGTGATTTTTATCGACTTGCGTGACCGCGAAGGTTTAGCGCAAATCGTATGCGACCCAGATCGCGCAGAAATGTTTGCGACCGCTGAGACAATTCGTAATGAGTTTTGTGTACAAGTCATTGGCAAAGTTCGTGCTCGACCTGAAGGCACAACAAACCCAAATTTAAAGAGTGGCGAGATTGAAGTGCTCTGCCATGATCTGACAGTTTTGAATCCATCGGTGAACCCACCGTTCATGTTGGATGACGACAATTTATCTGAGACCACTCGTTTAACGCATCGTGTTTTAGATTTGCGTAGACCGCAAATGCAGAAGAATTTGATGCTGCGCTATCGGGTAACGCTGGAAGTACGTAAGTATTTGGATTCGCGCGGCTTTGTGGATATCGAAACGCCAATGTTGACCAAATCAACACCGGAAGGCGCCCGTGATTACCTCGTACCATCGCGTGTGCATGCCGGTGAGTTCTTTGCGTTGCCGCAATCGCCTCAGTTGTTTAAGCAATTGCTCATGGTGGCGGGTTTTGATCGCTACTATCAAATTACCAAGTGCTTTCGTGATGAAGATTTACGCGCTGATCGCCAGCCTGAATTTGCTCAGATTGATTGCGAAACTTCGTTTTTAAAAGAAGAAGAAATTCGCGAGATTTTCGAGAACATGATTCGCACTGTGTTTAAGAATACGATGGACATTGATTTGCCCGAAGTGCCGCACATGACCTACCAAGAAGCGCAGCGTTTGTACGGCTCTGATAAGCCAGACTTGCGCGTCAAGATGCAGTTTACCGAACTCACTGACGTGATGAGGGATGTGGACTTCAAAGTATTTAGCGCACCTGCAAACGCAGAAAAGGGCCGTGTTGTTGCGCTTCGTGTGCCGGGTGGTTCAGAGATTAGCCGCAGTGAAATTGATACCTATACGCAATTTGTTTCTATCTACGGTGCCAAAGGTTTGGCGTGGATTAAGGTCAACGATTTGGCTAAAGGCCGCGACGGCTTGCAATCACCAATTGTGAAGAACTTACACGACACTGCAGTGAAAGCAGTTTTGGAGCGTACAGGCGCGCAGAATGGCGACATTATTTTCTTCGGTGCTGATACCGAAAAAGTGGTGAACGATGCCATAGGCGCATTACGTAACAAAATTGGTGCGTCAGCGTTCGGTCGCAAAGCGGGCTTGTTCGACGACACTTGGAAGCCGTTGTGGGTTGTTGACTTCCCGATGTTCGAGCACGACAAAGAAGCCGATCGTTGGGTGGCCGTGCATCATCCGTTTACAGCGCCAAAAGATGGCCATGAAGACTATATGGCCACCGATCCAGGTCGTTGTATTGCCAAGGCTTATGACTTAGTGTTGAACGGCACAGAACTCGGTGGTGGCTCGGTTCGTATTCACCGCGAAGAAGTGCAAAGCAAAGTATTCCGTGCATTGAAGATTGGGCCTGAAGAAGCTCGTTCGAAATTTGGTTTCTTGCTCGACGCATTGCAGTACGGTGCACCTCCTCACGGTGGTATCGCTTTCGGTTTAGATCGCTTAGTGATGTTGATGACCGGTGCCGAATCGATTCGTGACGTGATTGCCTTCCCGAAAACGCAGCGCGCGCAGTGCTTGTTAACCCAAGCACCGTCTTCAGTGGATGAAAAGCAGTTAAAAGAGTTGCATATTCGCTTGAGGCCGACCGAAACTAAATCGGTTTAATTTATAAACTCGTCAAATCCCTTCAAAGTTCCTCGCTCGGTGTTGGTAGTGATCTACTGCACCGACGCGCCTATGGGCGACGTTGAATGGAATAAGGGCGAATTCGAAGCAAAAGCGCTTTTAATTGAACGTGCCGACCACCCCGGCTTCTGGCAATCGGTTACTGGCAGTTTAGACGTAGAAGATGAGCCTTTGCGGACCACTTGCAGACGCGAAGTTGAGGAAGAAACTGGCATCGTTGCCAGTGAAGAAGATTTCGCAGATCTTGAATTAACCAATATCTACACCATCTACTCTCATTGGCAAAAGCGTTATGCGCCGGGTGTGGTTGAAAATACCGAACACGTGTATGCCTTGAGAGTGCCTTTTTCAAGGTACGCAACCAATATTGTCTTATCTCCCAATGAACACCTTAACTACCAATGGTTGCCGATTGAAAAGGCTGCAATGACTTGTTTTTCTTGGACGAACGCTAAAGCGTTACAGCATTTACAGGCAAGGTTGTGAACGCAAAAACATCGAACCCCCAAACCCTGCGGGTTGCTACCTACAATATTCACAAAGGTGTGGTGAACGATTTTTTCGGCTTACGCCGAAATTCTCGCATCTACGATTTGCGCGCGCGCTTGCATGAGCTCGACGCCGATCTCATTTTCTTGCAAGAGGTGCAAGGCCGCAACGATAGGCATACCAATGGTTTAGCGAATTGGCCAGCTGAGCCACAAGCTCAATTTCTTGCCAAATTGCCAAGACAATCAAAGGCTGCCCATAACCCGATCGCCGTCGCTTACGAGAACGTCTATGGCCAGAATGCCAACTATTTGCATGGGCATCACGGCAATGCATTGTTGTCACGCTTTCCAGTGCTGCGCAATGAGAATCGAGATGTATCTGACCATGCGCTAGAGAAGCGCGGCATACTACACTGCGTAGTTGCATTAGATAAGAAGCCAGTGCATTGCTTTGTCGTGCATTTTGGGTTGCTGGCGCGAAGTCGTCGTCGGCAAACTGAAGCACTCATGGCATGGATTAAAAAATCGGTGCCAGCTGAAGAAGCGCTCATCATTGCGGGCGACTTTAATGATTGGCGGAATGTGCTTTCTGATACCTTATGCCATGAGTTAAACATGGTGGAGGTTATTGATGCAAGCAAAGATGCCAAGCGTCCTAATGTCGCTGCCGCGAGAGATGTGGCCCATGGGGCTGCGCAAAAAATGGTTTACTTCATGCACGGCAAGCTTACCGACTTGGGCATGAAAGTAGCTAAGGAGAAAATGCGAATTCCGCGTACAGTGAAAGCGGCTCGCACTTTTCCTGCGCTCGTGCCTTGGTTGCAGATGGATAGAATTTACGTGCGTGGTTTGAAGGTAACGGAAGCCAAGGTATTACGAGGTCCAGAATGGTCGCGTTTGTCTGATCACAGTCCTTTGATCGCAGATTTGGTTTTAGAGTAATTTTTCCGTTAAGCTCGCAACATGGCCAATATTGATACTCCATGGTTCGAATCACTAAAGCCCGAGTGGAAAGCTGGGCATGAGGTGCAGCTTCTCGAAGGTGGTCAAGATTACTTTTCTCGTCTTGAAACCTGCATTGTGGAAGCCAAAGACCAAATATTTTTAGAAACCTATATTTTCCAAGATGATGCGTCGGGGCGTCGCATTGCGCGAGCCTTGGCAGATGCTGCTGATCGAGGGGTTCGAGTTCATTTGGTCGTTGACGGGTTTGGCACAGGGCAGCTGATGGGTGAAGTTTTACTCATGATAAAAACGAGCAAAGTTCAACTTGAAGTTTTTAGACCGGAACGCAAATTCATTACTTTAGATCGGCAGCGCTTACGGAGGTTGCACCGCAAATTGTGTGTCATCGATGGTGAAATGGCCTTCGTTGGCGGCATCAACATGTTGGATGATTTTTTCGATCCCAATCACGGCGTGCTGGAGGCCCCAAGATTTGACTTCGCTGTACATGTCCGAGGGCCGCTCGTTAGTAGTGTGCACTTGGCGATGCAGCGTTTGTGGTGGGAGCTTCGACTACTGCGTCTGAAAGATCGTATTTCGATACCTGATGACGTACAAACAAATACTAAGAGTGATGGCAACATGCGCGCGATGTTTGTACCGCGCGATAACTTTCGTTTTCGTCGCACCATTGAGCAAAATTATCTCAAAGCAATTGGTCATGCACGCAAGGAAGTCTTTATTGCCAACGCTTATTTTTTCCCCGGTGTGCGTTTTCGCCGTGCCTTAGTTGCGGCAGCATCGCGCGGCGTGCGAGTACGCTTATTGCTACAAGGCAAGGTCGAATATCGGCTGCAGTATTACGCATCGCAAGCGATGTACGACCAACTGCTGCGAGCTGGCATTGAAATCATTGAGTATAAGAAAAGTTTTTTGCATGCCAAAGTTGCCGTGATTGATTACTGGTCGACGGTGGGCTCATCAAACATCGATCCATTCTCATTGCTGCTCGCGCGCGAGGCTAATGTGGTGATCGATAACGAAGCATTTGCAAAGCAACTAAGAGAGGCGCTTGAAGTTGGTGCCACAGAAGGCGGTGAGCCAGTGCTGCTACAAAGCCATGACAAACGCTCGCTCCCACTTCGCTTTGTGCATTGGTGTTCGTTCGTTTTACTTCGAGCGGCAGTGGCACTCACTGGCGCTTCTGGGAAGTATTAGTGTCAAATCCTCTAGTGGTTCATCGAGCCGAAGGTTTGTATTGCGAAGCAGGTGGCTTTTACATCGACCCTTGGCGACCTGTAGACAAAGCGGTCATTACACATGCCCATGCGGACCATGCGCGCACAGGTAGTACTCGCTATATTGCGGCAACAGCGGGTGAGGGAGTATTGCGATCTCGATTGGGGGCGATTGATCTACACGCCTTGCCTTACGGTGAGCGCCTTAAAGTGAATGATGTGACTGTGTCTCTACATCCGGCAGGCCACGTCTTGGGCTCGGCTCAAGTGCGGATTGAGCATCGCGGCGAAGTATGGGTTGTTAGCGGCGACTACAAAATCGAACCTGATATAACTTGCGCCGCTTTTGAGCCAGTGAAGTGCCACACCTTTATTACCGAATCGACATTTGGTTTACCCATTTACACTTGGGTGCCAGCGGTTGAGTTGTTTGCTGATATCAATCAATGGTGGGCCTCGAATGCGGCAGTGAATCGAGCGAGCGTATTGTTTTGTTACTCATTTGGAAAAGCGCAACGCCTGCTGGCGGGTGTTGATAGCAGTATTGGCCCTGTAGTGACGCACGGCGCTGTGGAGCCGCTGAATCGAGCATACAGAGAGGCCGGTGTGGCCTTACCGAAAACGAAACTCGTGTCAGAGGTGGCAGATAAAGGTGACTTTTCAAAAGCACTCGTATTGGCACCGCCATCTGCTGCGGGTTCGCCTTGGATGAAGCGCTTCGGGGAATACAGTGATGCGTTTGCCAGCGGTTGGATGCTGCTCCGTGGAGCACGACGCAGGCGGGCAGTTGATCGCGGCTTCGTGATGAGCGATCATGCCGATTGGCCCGGGTTAAATTTGGCGATTAAAGCCAGCCAAGCTAGTACGGTGTATGTTACGCATGGTTATGTGCCAGTAATGGTAAGGTGGCTGCAAGAACAGGGCCTAGAAGCTTTGAGTTTCGAAACAAAATTTGGTGAGGATGAAGATAGTCAATGAAAGATCTAATTAATCGCCTAACGGAGACATGGACACCATCATGCTGGTTTGGCTTTTTTACCGAAGCCCTTCCAGAAGCTGATGGCCATCATGCGCATTTCTTAGTGGCTTGTTGGCAGCCTGTGATGGCACCACCTCTTTCACAATTGCCGTATTCGGCCGCTATTATCAGTCGTAGTAGTGTGCATGCGGCGGCTGAGTTGGTGCGGATGATTCCCAATGATGCGCCGCTTGTTTTGCTGAAAAAAGACCAAGTCAACGTTGGCCTCATCGCCGATATGATTTTGACGGCTGATCGCAATTTAACCGCCCACTACAAAGAGGGCATCGAACGCTTCATTGTTGAAGATCGAAAGCAATGGCGACTAAAAATCGAAACTAGCTTTAGCGATATTGACGATAGTTTTGAGAAGTTCAAGTCAAAGCTTTTGAGCAGACCTAGTGGAGATGATTAAGTCGATTGAAACACTTCGCAAAGCTTTATTCAGAGCTAGATGCATCGACTTCAACTAGCGCGAAGGTTGTAGCACTCAAAGCTTATTTTGAGCTTGCTCTCCCCGCCGACGCTGCTTGGGCAGTATTCTTTTTAGCGGGCGGAAAACCTCGACAGACTGTTGCCACGAAAGTGCTTCGGCAAGCTGCTCTTAGGGCAAGTGGCCTATCGGAATGGTTGTTTGAGGAGAGCTACCAAGCCGTCGGTGATTTGGCTGAAACGATTGCCCATGTACTGCCCGTGCCGAATGATGTTGTCTATTTAGGCCTTGCCGATTGGATGACGGATCGTTTGCTTCCGATGCGAGGCCTTGCACCTGAAGTTGTTATCGAAACCTTGGAGGGCTATTGGGCAACACTCGATGTGTCGCAACGGTTTCTCATGAATAAACTCATTACTGGTAGCTTTCGGGTTGGCGTATCTAAACTCCTAGTGATTCGAGGCTTAAGCGAAGCAACCGGCATCGATAAAAAACTATTGTCACAACGCTTAATGGGCTACACCGATGGCAGTTCACCGCCATCGATGGAGAAATATCTGACGCTGATTGATACGAGTGCTGAGGCTTCGAATCAACAATTAACAGGGCAACCGTATCCGTTTTTTCTAGCGCATCAATGGGTGCAAGCGATTGATGAAGCGGAGTACACCAAGCAACTAGGTAGTCCGGCCGATTGGCTCATCGAATGGAAGTGGGACGGTATTCGTGCGCAGCTGGTGAGACGTAATGATCAATGGTGGTTATGGTCGCGGGGTGAGGAGTTAATTACAGATAGATTCCCGGAGCTTGGCTGCTTTGCTTTAGCTTTACCCAACGGTACCGTGTTAGATGGCGAAGTGCTGGCTTGGGATATGGAAGCCGATCAGCCGCTAGCTTTTGCCAAGTTGCAGCAACGAATTGCTCGTAAAACACTATCAGCAAAGCTACTGAAAGAAGTGCCAGTGATTTTCCAGGCCTATGATTGCCTAGAGTTCGATGGCGTTGATATTCGCGAGCAGCCACAGGAAAAACGACGGCAAACCTTGGAAGATTTGGCGGGCCGCATTCGAGACTTAAGGCTCTCGCAGAGGGTGCAAGAAAATAGCTGGGTGAGCTTATACAAGCTACGAGAAGAGTCGAGAGCAAGAGCTGTAGAAGGTTTCATGCTTAAGAACCTTCAAAGCACGTACGGCGTAGGTCGCACTAAAGCAGATGGCGTGTGGTGGAAATGGAAGATAGACCCCTTAACTATCGATTGTGTTTTGGTTTATGCTCAGCGTGGCCATGGTAGGCGTGCCAGTTTGTATACCGATTACACCTTCGCAGTGTGGGACGGTAACCCCCGAGATGGTGGCAAGCTCGTACCTTTTGCGAAGGCTTATTCTGGCCTAACTGATGCTGAGTTTAAGAAAGTCGATGATGTGATTCGTAAAACAACCATCGAAAAATTTGGGCCAGTACGCAGCGTTACACCGACATTGGTTTTTGAGTTAGGTTTTGAAGGTATTCAAATATCGCCTCGGCATAAGTCAGGTATTGCGGTACGGTTTCCGAGGATACTGCGCTTTAGAGAAGATAAGGCGATTGCAGATGCGGACAGTTTGGTGAGTTTGAGAGAGTTGCTAAGCTAAACCAAAGCCGATAAAAATCTTGCCGCACTCATTTGGCGTATATTGGATTTAAATCTGCCTAATCCACTGTCACGCCAGCGCTTTTCACAAGCTTCACCCAGAACTTCGCATCCTCGTTCAGAAAGCTGTTGAACTGCTCTGGCGATTTTGAAATGTCGGTGTCAGTGCCTTCGCGTGCGAGTGCCGCTTTTACTTTCGGATCGGTCAATGCGGTTTGAATTGCTTCGAAGAGTTTCTTGAGCACAGGTGCTGGTGTGTTCGCAGGTGCAAACAAGCCATACCAAAACTCAATGTTGTAATCGGGTAAACCTGCTTCTTTTGTACCGGGAATGCCGGGAAATAATGCTGAGCCGTCGCGTTGTGTCACCGCGAGTGCTTTGAGGCGGCCTGCTTGGATCATTGGCAATACTGACGGAGGCGTACCAAAGGTGAGTTGTGTGTCGCCAGCGATGACCGATTGCACGGCTGGTGCGCCACCCTTAAAGGGAATGTGCACCATATCGACGCCCGCGATTTGAGAAAAAAGTGCGGCACCTAAATGCGGTGCAGAACCATTACCCGACGTAGCGTAGTTCAATACCCCCGGTTGCTTCTTTCCTCTGGCTACGAGATCTTGCAAGGTGTTAATACCAAGGCTGATGTTTGCGGCAACTACTAATGGCGATGACGTAATTTTCGAAATTGGCGCAAGCTCTTTGGCGGTGTAGCCAATCTTAGGATTCAGTGTTGGGTTCACTGAAATACTACTCGGGCTGGCAATTAAAATGGTGTAGCCATCAGGTATTGCTTTCGCTACGCTATTAGCTGCGATGCTCGAACCACCACCGGCTTTATTTTCCACAATCACAGTTTGGCCGAGGGCGCGGCCTAGTGGTTCGCTAATAGAGCGCGCGACATAATCGGCCGCTCCGCCGGGCGCAAAACCAACCACGAGTTTGACGGGTTTGCTGGGGTAGGCTTGGGCGAAGCTTAGGCTGCTTAATGAACCTAAAGCGCTGGCAATAAATAGTTTTTGGAGTGTTTTCATGATGAAGGCCTTCGTATGAAATTAATGCGTCATCTCGACAACAATTTTGCCATTCTGTTGGTTGCTTTCCATCAGCGCTTTGGCCTCCGGCAGCTGCACTAAGGGGAATTTTTTGTAGACCAGTGGGCGAATGCGACCATCGCCAATAGCCGGCAATATTTCTTTCACAAACTGTGCATTGCCACTGGCCCGTTGGTCGGGGTTGCGCAATTTATTCGATACGCCGTACACGCACAAACGCTTGGCATGTAAGGCATTTAAATCGACTGTCGCTTCGAGCTTGCCGTCGACATAACCGACGATGCCCATACGACCTTCGAAGCTCAAACAACGAAGATTTTCTGCGAACACGCCACCACCAACCGTATTGATGGCGAGGTTCACGCCTTGGCCATCAGTCGCTTTCATCACTGCGTCGAAGTAATCCGGATTACGAGTGACGATGCCGAGGTCTAAACCGTGTGACGTAAGTTCATTAATCTTGTCTTGCGAGCCCGAGGTGCCTATCACTTTAGCGCCTAATACTTTGCCCATTTGCAACGAGGCAACACCGACACCGGATGACACACCATTGACCAGCATCCATTGCCCCTCCTTCAAGTGCCCTTGCAAAACAAGCAGATCGAAACCGACGAGGAATGTGAGTGGAATGGATGCCGCTTCTGCCATACCCAAACCGTTGGGTACTGGCATGGCTTCGCGCACATCCATGACCGCGAACTCTGAAAACGCACCGGGGCAGCGGCCCATCACTTTGTCGCCAATTTTCATCGACGTAACGCCTGCACCTAGCGCAATCACTTCTCCTGCACCTTCCATGCCCGCTGCTTTTGCAGTGCCAGTTGCATGCAGGCCGTGGCCATGAATAAACTCACCGCGATTTAACGCGGCTGCATAAAGCTTCACCAGCACTTGCCCCTGGCCTGCTACGGGTTGTGCAACATCGCGGAGCTCTAAACGTGCGCCGTGATCATCGCTGATTAAAAAAAATGATTTCATTATTGACCCTTAAATACTGGTTGGCGCTTTTCCATAAAAGCGGTTCGCCCTTCGGCGTAATCTGCACTGTCGAAACAGCCTCGAATTAACTTTTGGCATTTGGCATAGTCGATCTCAGAAGTGCTTTTTAAAATCTCGCGAGTAATCGCCTTGGCGGCTTGAATAGTCAGCGGTGCATTTTGTGCAAGCGCACTGGTATATTCTGAGAGTAATGAGGGTAGATCTGCCGCTGGGCAAATACGATTTACGAGCCCAAGTCGATGGGCCTCAACGCCGTCGATTCGACGCGCTGTGAAGAATAAATCTTTCGCGGCACCAGGGCCGATTAAGTCGACTAGGTTTTTCATGGCGGAATAGCGATAGCCTAAACCTAGCCTTGCTGCAGGCACAGAGAACACCGCTTCAGAACTTGATATCCGCATATCGCAGCTAATAGCCACGTTCACTCCGCCGCCAATGCAATAGCCCTGAATGCAGGCCAAGGTAGGTTTGGAGAAGTTATAGATACCCATGAGCGCAGCTTCAGCCATCGCTTCATAATGGGTAACGGCTTCGCGAGCAGCGCGCATATCTTCGAATTGTGAAATGTCGGCTCCAGAAACAAAGGCCTTCGTGCCAGCACCTTTAAATACGACTAAGCGAACTCGTGCGTCGCGTTCAGCTAACGCTAAAAGCACAGGTACCGCTTCCCACATATCAACGCTTAGGGCGTTGTGTCGAACAGGGTTGTTGAACTCGATGTAAAGCGACGAACCGACTAACCAAGTATTGACTCTCTCGGTGGGTGATGTGTACGTAATTTCACTCATTTAATAAACTCCGCTGGCTTTGAGCCGCGTTAAATCGTCAGTACTAATACCGAGTTGGCTAAGAATTTCTTCCGTATGCTCGCCTCGCTTAGGCGTTGAGCGGGCAATAGTGCTGGGTGTGCGCTCAAGCTGCACAGGTTGGCCCACTAAGCGTTGCTTGCCACGCAGCGGGGACACTACCTCTTTGACCATGCCAAGATGTTGCACTTGGGGTTCGTTGAATACGGCGTCCATGCTGTTAATCAAGCCACAGGCTACGCCACCGTCATTGAGCTTAGGTATCCAATAAGCGCGGTCTTGTGCGGCAAGGCGTGAATTGATTTCTGCGTTCAAGGCATCGCGGTTGATAGATCGGCTGGGCTTATCCGCATAACGTGGATCAGTGACCCATTGCGGCGCGCCAAGAATATCGCAAAAACGTTCCCAAATTTTCGAACCGAACACGGCGATGTTCATGTAACCATCGCGAGCTTTATAGACACCTGTTGGAATGCTGGTCGGATGAAAATTGCCTGCCTGTGTGGCCACTTCGCCATCGAGTAACCAACGCGATGTTTGAAAATCCATCATGTACACCATTGATTCGAGCAACGATGTGTGCAGCCACTGGCCTTGCCCAGATTTCTGCCGTTCAATCAGTGCTACCAAAATGCCTTGTGCGGCGAAGATACCTGCGCAGAGGTCGGCAATCGGAATTCCAACGCGCATAGGCTCTCCATCAGGCTGGCCTGTGACCGACATTAAGCCTCCCATGCCTTGGGCAATTTGGTCGAAGCCGGGGCGCTGTGCTAATGGGCCAGTCTGCCCAAAGCCGGAAATGCTAGCGTAAATTAAACCGGGGTTGTCGCCTTTTAAACTCTCGTAATCGATACCTAAACGAAACTTTACGTCGGGTCGAAAGTTCTCAACTACTACATCGGCACCGGCAATTAATTTTTTCAGTAAGGCAATGCCTTCAGGCTCTTTTAAGTTCAGCGTAATCGAGCGCTTATTGCGGTGTGTGTACTGGTAATCCGAGCCTTCTTGCCCGCCAAGCGTGTCGTCACCACGCATGTGTTCAGGCATCTGAACTTGTACAACATCAGCACCCCAATCAGCGAGTTGGCGACAGCAAGTGGGGCCTGCGCGCACTTGGGTGAGATCGATAACTCGCACATGCGAAAGCGCGGCTGAGGCAGGTAAATGTGGCATAGTGAAAGTCCGGAAAAATCTAAGCCGCTAGTTTACAGGGAGGGCAGAATCCTCACATCTTGCGCCAATCGTTGGGTGCCTCCGCCACGGTCTGATCGAAATGCTGAGCGACGCAAATCATCCGACCGACGGCAGCAAAACGGCATTTCGTCCGGTCTGCTCTTGCTTTAACCAACCGCAGCTAAAGAATTTTAAGTAGCGACCGAAAAGAGATGGAGTACCTCTAAAAAGAAAGCTGTGGATGAAACCCGCCGACCTCCCAGAAAACGAACTGTATCGATTATCCAGCTTGAAATCTCTAAAAGTGCTGGATACGGAAAATGAAGGCGAGTTTGACGCCTTTGTGAAAGCCGCCGCCGCAGTTTGCGGCACGCCAATCGCGTTGATCTCGCTCGTCGACGAGCATAGACAATGGTTTAAAGCTAACCACGGTTTACCCGGCGTTACCGAAACGCCCAGAACCTCTGCGTTTTGTGCGCACACCATACTGCAAGAAGACACCCTGACCGTCGCTGACGCTAAACTCGATTCTCGTTTTTTCGACAACCCTTTGGTGACCAGCGAGCCGCACATACGTTTTTATGCAGGTGCACCGGTCACGCTCAGCAATGGCACGCGGGTTGGGTCTTTGTGCGTAATAGACCGGGCGCCCAGACAGCTTGATAAGTCGCAGGAAAAAGTACTGCAATTTTTAGCTCATGGCGTAGCGCAACTCTTCGAGAAGAATCGAAAGGTTTTACAGGATTACCTCCTTCCAATGGAAACCATGCCTGCGATGATTCATTCGATCGATCCTGAAGGCCGACTACTCACTGTCAGCGACGAATGGCTGCTCCGACTTGGATACCGCCGAGAACACGTTATTGGCAAAAAGTCACTTGAGTTCTTCTCGAAAGAAACGCAAGAGCGCATTTCGATTAACGCGAAACCCAGATTTTTTCAAACTGGCAGCCAAAAGAATGTCCCTGCCCAAATGCTCACCGCATCTGGCGGCAAAATCGACGTTGTCATGTCGTCTGTTCTTGAGCGTGACGAGCACGGAACGCCAGTTCGAGCGATGACCATTATTGAAGACGTCACCGATCGAAATAGCGCCCTGCGAATGTCTGCAGACTTATTGGCGGTGGCCCGCACACAGTTCATTTTGTCTGTCACCGACGCGAATGGCATATTCATCGAAGTCAATGACTTATTTTGTAACATAAGTGGTTACTCTGAGCACGAATTGGTGGGTGCCCACTGCCGAATTATTCAATCGAATAAGCAGCCGCTCACGTATTTTCAAAACCTTTGGCGTCGTTTGAAACGCGGCCAACCTTGGCGGGGTGAAATTTGTCATCGTGCCAAAAATGGCGATGAGTATTGGGTAGACGCGGTTATTGCGCCACTGATGGGCAGCAACGGCAAGCCAGAACGGTTTGTGTCTTTACATAGCGACATTACAAGTAAAAAAATTCAAGAACAGGCGCTAATTTCAAGTCGTGAACTGCTGGCGCGCACAGGCGAGGTCGCCGGTATTGGCGGCTGGCAGCTCGATCTTATTTCAGGCGCTCTTTATTGGTCAGAGCAAACCTATTCGATTCACGGCGTTGCGCTTACATACAAACCAACGCTTAGAGAAGCCATCTCTTTTTATGCACCGCAAGCAAGACCCATTATTCAAGCCGCAGTTGACCGTTCGATGATAGACGGCTCAGTCTGGGATCTCGAATTACCCTTCATTAAAGCTAGCGGCGAGTCGATCTGGGTGCGCGCTACGGGTAAAGCTGTAATCAAAGAAGGCGTTCCTGTAAGTCTGCTCGGTACTTTTCAGGATATCACCAGTCAAGTAGAGCAACGGCAAGCGCTCGAAGGCCTCCATCAGCGCCTTGCGCTCGCCAACAAGGGCGCCAGTATCGGAACATGGGACTATGACATCCCCAATGATGTATTGCAGTGGGATTCGATGATGTGCGAGTTACACGGCTTGGAAAAATCGAATCAGCCGGTGACTGCTTGCGCGTGGTTATCCAAAATGCATCCAGATGACCGAGTTCGAACGCAAGAAAAGGTATTAAATGCCATTAAAAACGGCCGATCCTACGAAATAGAAGCACGAATCATTCGCCCTGACGGCAGTGTCCGATATCAGCGCAGCTCTGCCCAAGTTTCATCGTTTCAAAACGGTAAAACCCTGCGCTACGTTGGGGTCACCTGGGACGTGACCGAGACTCGCCTCATGGCGCTTGAAATTGAAAGGCAACATGATTTACTCAAGGTGACTCTGGAATCAATCACAGACGCTGTTATGACCACGGATGAAAACGGTCGGGTCGCATGGCTTAACCCAGCAGCGGAACGCATGACTGGATGGACAAATGCGGCCGCCAAAGGGCTAGCGCTTGAGCAGGTATTTAAGTTGTGCTCGGAAGAGTCTATGCCAGTTAAACTGCTACCAACAGCGGTCGCAGTGGCGCAACACAGCTTAACCAACATAACCGAGCCAGTCGTACTATTGTCTCGTAATGCCGAGCGCTACAGCATAGAGCAATCCGCGGCGCCCTTACTGAATCATGAAGGGCAACTCTTAGGCATCGTCGTCATTTTCAGAGATGTTACTGAACAGCGACGACTGCATAAAGAAGTGAGCCACCGAGCTTCGCACGATACTTTAACTGGATTGGTCAGTCGCTCGGAGTTCGAACTACGTCTTCACAAAATCATTGAGTCGCCCAAAACTGCTGGCACCGAGCATACCGTATTGTTCTTAGACTTAGATCAATTCAAATTAGTAAACGACGCTTGCGGACACTCCGCGGGCGATCAACTACTGGTGCAAGTCGGTAAACTTTTAGGGCAATCAACACGCTCGAGTGACACCATAGCGCGTTTAGGTGGCGATGAATTTGGCGTCATTTTAGAGAATTGCAGTAACGATAATGCCAAGCGAGTAGCCGATCAGATCTGCGAGCGAATGAACGATTTTCGCTTCGCCCACAGCGACAGGCGGTTTCGCATAGGGGCTAGTATCGGCATGGTGCCTCTGGATGATCGCTGGACCAGCGCCTCTAGTGTCATGCAAGCAGCCGACAGCGCCTGCTATGCCGCTAAAGATGCAGGTCGGAATCGCGTTCACGTCTGGTTCGACACTGATCAAAACATGCAAATTCGCCAAGGCGATATGAAATGGGCGTCCCGCTTAGAACAAGCGTTAGACGAAGACCGATTTATTCTGTACGGTCAAAACATTGTGGCGCTCAACACTCCTAGCCGAGGTCTATATGCCGAAGTGTTGGTCCGTCTACGCGACGTTGACGGCACGCTTGTTCCGCCGGGCGCATTTCTTCCTGCTGCCGAACGATTCCATCTCGCATCACGATTAGATCGCTGGGTGCTGCGCAAAACGATTTCCATGCTAACCACTTGCGCCGACCCCTCACAGATCGAAACCCTCAGCGTCAACCTCTCAGGCCAGTCAGTTGGAGATCAGACTTTCCACCGAGAAGCGCATATGCTGTTGACCGAAGCAGGACCAGAAATTTGCTCGAAAATCTGTTTAGAAATTACCGAGACGGCTGCCATCACCTGTATTGCTGATGCGTCAAGCTTCATTACGCAGGTGCAAGCACTGGGTGTTCGGGTATCTCTGGATGATTTCGGTTCTGGTGCATCGTCCTTCGGCTACCTTAAGGAACTCAAAGTCGATCAGATTAAAATCGATGGCCAGTTTATAAAAGGCTTGCTAAACGATTCACTAGACGACGCTGCAGTACGCAGTTTTGTTGAGGTGGCACGGGTTGTAAACGCGCAAACCGTCGCCGAATTTATTGACCATCCCGATGTACTCGAACGAGTAAAGGAAATCGGCATACACTACGCCCAAGGCTACTTGCTCCACAAACCTGAACCACTAATTGACATACTGGAGGCGAAGGAAAAAGTTGTGCATTAAGTCTCTGGTTTCATCACCCCACAGATTTTTGTCGACGCAACGCCTCGATCTTTTCATTTGATAAGCCGGCCGCTTGCAAAATTGCATCGGTTTGTTCGCCCTGATACGGTGGGTTGGTGCGCACGCCGAATCTTTGTTCATCCATCGTAAATGGAAGCAAGGCCGCTCTCGCGGTTTGTCCTGCTCGCTCTCCATCGGGTAATCGCACTTCGGCCAAAGCCCCCGTCGCGTTTAAGTGCGGGTCATCGAATAATTCTTCGGGTTTGGTAATTGGCGCGAAGGGAAGGCCGGCCGCTTCAAACTTGGCACTTAAATCCATGGCCGAAAACTGCGCGAGACGATGGCGCAAATCAACAATCAGCTCAGCTCTTAAAGCAACTCTCTCGTTATTGGTTTTATAGCGCACATCGGCCTTTAAATCATCGAAGCCAAGCAAGTCGCAAAAAGTTGCCCACTGGCTATCGCTGACGGCAGCAAGAAATATTTGCTCGCCATCTTTCACGGTGAAAACGTCGTAAACTGCCCATGCGGAAATACGATCCGGCATCGGTGCGGCTGGTTTACCAGTGATGGCGTACTGCATCATGTGTTGGCTGACTAGGAACACATTGTTTTCAAACAGCCCGCTTTGTATTTCTTGGCCTTTACCTGTTTCGCGTCGTTGTACGATGGCGCCCAATATGCCGATAGCACCGAACATACCGCCCATGATGTCGTTCACGCTTGAACCTGCTCGCAATGGGTCGCCCGGCCTGCCTGTCATGTAAGCTAAGCCGCCCATCATTTGCACGACTTCATCCAGCGCTGTGCGATGTTCATAAGGGCCAGGTAAGAAACCTTTTAGGCTTGTGTAAATTAGGCTCGGGTTGAGCTTCGCTAGCGATGCGTAATCTAAACCATATTTTTTGAGGGTGCCCGGCTTGAAGTTCTCGATCACCACGTCGGCTTGAATGCAAAGATCGCGAGCGATATCCGCACCATCGGCTTGTCGAAGATCGAGGCAAATGCTTTGTTTGTTGCGGTTGAATAAAGGAAAGAACCCAGCACCCGAACCAAGTAAGTGACGCGTGCGATCACCGTCGATGGGTTCGACTTTAATCACCTCCGCTCCCATGTCCGCAAGCACCATGCCGCAAGTCGGCCCCATCACCATGTGAGTGAATTCGACAACCTTAATACCCGCTAGGGGAAGCGATTTGTTCATACTGCTTCCGCGGTACACATCGCCGAAAATTTATTACCCATTGGGTCGCGCACATACGCTAGATACATGTTTGGGCCGTAGGCTTCTCTTAAGCCAGGCTTGCCTTCGCAACTGCCGCCGTGAGCGAACACAGCCAAATCAAAGATTTTTTTCGAAGGCTCGAAGTCTGAGCATCCGATCGTCGTATGGGAAAACATTATTTGTCTCTTCTAGAATTAACGCTGTATTTTTATACAAATTGTGGCTGTCGCTATGAGCGTCGCCTTGATTGCTTAACTAAAAATTTAATTATTGTCTCTGCGGTGTTCTAGACTTAATATTTTCAGCAGCAGATATTGCCAGATGCAGTATGCGAAGCGTTTCATTAAAGTAAGCACCAATATCTGCGGATCGTGCAGGTAAATTTTCTGCCGTCACCATATCAAGATTGGCGTTAGCCGCTGCGCATGCAAGTGCATGGCCCGAATATGTATAGCCGTGCATCAGTGCAGCTGGTAAATCGGGCTTATTCCATGCACTGGCAACACGTTCTTTAATCAAGGTTGCGCCCAATGGCACGTAACCAGAGTTAATTCCCTTAGCCATTGCCATCATGTCAGGTGCTACGCCCCATGCGCGTGCGCCGCACATCGAACCGATGCGACCAAAGCCTGTGACGACTTCATCGCTTATGAGCAAGATGCCATGCTTATCTACTAGCCTCCGAACTGCTGGCCAGTAACTTTCATGCGGAACAATCACGCCCCCAGCACTTTAACCGGCTCTGCAACGAAGGCCGCAATAGTTTGTGGATCTTGGTAAATAATGGCTCGCTCTAAATCAGTTACACACTGGGCTGCTAATCTGGCTGGGTCACTCTCATTCCAAGGATTTCGATACTGGTAAGGCGTTTCCACCTGAAAGCATTCTGGCATCAGCGGTTCATAGGCGGTACGAAAGCGCGGATTGCCATTAATGGACGCACCTCCAAAATGCACGCCGTGGTAACCCCACTTCAGCGATAAAAATTTCACTCGCTCCGCTTTGCCTTCAAGCTTCCAATATTGGCGGGCGAGCTTCATCGCGGTTTCAATCGCGTCGGAACCACCCGAAGAAAAAAGCACCTTGGCCATTTTTTCTTGCCCAAACATCGCCATGAGGCGCGACGACAACTCGATCGCGGGCGAGTTCGAAGTGTTTTGAAAAGTCGAGTAATAGGACAGCTTGCCAAGCTGCGCCGTAATCGCCTCAATGATTTCAGGCTGATTGTGGCCAACGTTCACATTCCAGAGCGATGCGACGGTATCGAGGTAGCGCTTGCCGTCAATGTCGAAAATATGAACGCCATCACCCCGCTCCAATATGAGCGGTGGACTGTTCTGCGGCACCTTAGGGTCGACCATAAGATGCAGCATGTGCTGGGCATTAGCACCACGAATATCAATGGCACCGTTAATGTTTAGCCAGGGATTTTTCATACTTTATACTTTGCCTTGTAACTTCCGCAACATCGACTTGTTCGCGGCGAACAATAAATCGAGAACATATTGAACACCCTCATCTTGAAAACGCCTAAGAAGCGTCAGAAATAAATCTTCTGGCGCGATGAGTTGCTTATCCATTATTGACGCGATTGAATTGGGCGACTTGGCGTTGTAAGTCTATTTGATTCATTTGGCTGTGGGTCAACCGCCAAATCCCCCGCGGGTGCGGGGGCGAAGTGCTTTTGAGTAAGGCGTCTAATTCTCTGCCGCGCTTCCATGCTTTTTCCGGGTCCAACTCTATTTCATGCCGGTCTTTTTTGCCTACTAATTTCATATCTAAAGTATATCGGGAAACAGGGTAATAAAGGCTTCAGCGCCCGCCGCCGACATCAATCAGCGCCCCAGTCACATAACTTGCCTCGTCACTGACCAGCCACATGACGGTATTCGCAACCTCTTCGGCGGTACCACCCCGCTGCATTGGAATCATGCTGACAAAGCGTTCAACCCTATCAGGCTGGCCGCCACTGGCGTGAATGTCGGTATCGATTAAGCCGGGCCGCACTGCGTTTACGCGAATACCTTCCGCTGCAAGTTCCTTGCTCAAACCAATCGTCATGGTGTCAATCGCACCTTTGGATGACGCATAGTCGACATACTCCGCTGGGCTACCTAAGCGAGCCGCAGCTGAGGATAAGTTCACAATCACACCGCCACTACCTTGATACCTTTTCGACATGCGTTTGATAGCTTCTTTGGCACAAAGGAATGAGCCGATTACGTTGGTCGTAAACATGGTTTGTAGTCGCTCAGCCGACATTTCGTCCACTCGCGCTTTGACTGCCACAATTCCAGCGTTGTTGATGAGCGCATCAAGCCTGCTCCACCGTGCATCAATCGCCTCAAACATTCGTAGGATGTCGCTTTCGACAGCAACATTGCCTTGAATGGCAAATGCGTCAGCGCCAAAGTTTTTGATTTGCTCAACCACTTGGGCGGCAGCTTTCTCATTACTCGCATAATTCACTGCAATTGAGTAGCCGCGCTGCGCAGCAATGATGGCGACAGCAGCGCCTATGCCCCGGCTACCACCGGTAATTAACATGGTTTTTTTCGAATGCTTCAATGTCATGATGGCTCCTATTACTAACCAATGAGTTTACCTAAACTATTTGGCGTGGACTTTAGCTCCGCACCAACTAAGAAAAAGCCGATCACGGTGGCAAGCGGTCGGTTGGCTCGTTGGCGCGGGCAACAAGCGCTTTGTGTTGAGGGCATCTCGCCGCTATATTCTCTTGATGAATTTTCAGTATGGTTAGAGCTTAAAGGCCCTTGGGTTGCCGGTTTCGATTTGCCATTCGCCTTACCCAGAGAGTTTCTTCAATCTGCTGGATGGCCGCATGCTAGCTGGATGGAGCATATTGCTCATATCGAAACTTTATCGCGGCCAGAGCTGGTGCAAGCGTTCAAAGCTTTTTGCGATAGCAGGCCTGCTGGAGGAAAGTTCGCGCATAGGCAGTGCGACATTCCTGCTGGTTCATCTCCATCGATGAAGTGGGTGAATCCGCCCGTGGCTTATATGCTGCATGCGGGGGCGACGAGATTGCTGAACGCCGGTGTTTCTATACCGATGTTGCATCAAGGTGATGTAACGAGAGTTGCTTTAGAGGCCTACCCAGGCTTTTTTGCGAGAACTATCGCCGGAAGGAGTTCGTACAAGAGCGATGATATTCACAAGCAAGATGAACCTAGAAAGCTATTGCGTGAAGCTATTGTGGAGACAATGGAAGATGGCCGTAATGCCCTGAATTTAAGCGTAAAATTTGATCCCGCCGTCAGGCAACAATGCATTGAAGATGGAAGTGGCGATACCTTGGACGCATGCATTTGTTTGCTTCAGACTGCTTGGGGCGAGCAAAGGCGAGCGGAAAATTTCGGCTTGCCTGTCGGTATTGATCCCGTGGAAGGATGGATTGTTACTGTTTCGAATGCTGTGACTGTACCTAATGCATTACCCAATAGGATTACTGGCTAAGCACCTAATTGGTAAAAAGCGCCAGTAGAATTGACATGTGTTTTTTAAGTTGATTTTTTTAAGGGCATAGTGGGAATTACCTACGCCAGCATACAGCTAGAAAATGCGATGATGAATCGCCGCATCGACGCACGTGCGCTTGTCGATTCTGGGTCAGTGTTTCTAACGATTCCTCAGCATCTTGCAGTTCAATTGGGTTTCGATACAACCGAGGTAAGTATCAGAGAAGTTATCCTTGCTGATGGCTCTCGAAAACCCGTTCCAATGGTCGGCCCAATCCGTGTTTATTTTGAGGATCGATACTGCGATTTATCGGCCTTAGTGCTGGGTGACGAGCCACTTTTCGGTGCCGTTCCGATGGAGATGATGGATTTAGTCTTGCATCCCGCAACCCAGCAATTGAGTGTGAACCCTGCCAACCCTTATATGCCAGTGGCGCTTGCGAAATAGTCTTAGCAGGCTTGATATGCCTTGGCATTAATTCATCCCACACTGCAATCTTGGCTAGACGCCAAGCAATGGAAGGTATTCCCCTTTCAACGTGAGGTATGGAAGGCCATCGCTGAGCATCGCTCTGGTTTGCTTCATGCCACTACAGGCTCAGGTAAAACCTACGCGGTATGGTTGGGTGTACTCAATGCAGTGCTCAATCAAAAAACGCCTAAGCAGAAGCACCAACTGCGAGTAATTTGGCTCACTCCAATGCGGGCGTTGGCGACGGATACGTTGCGGGCGCTCGAAGAGCCTATTGCTCAGCTCGATATCGAGTGGCGAGTAGCAATGCGCACCGGCGACACGTCTTCGAGTGAACGCGCTAAACAAAATCGACAAAGCCCCGAGGCCTTGGTGACAACGCCAGAGAGCTTAAGTTTAATGCTGGGCGCGTCTGGTTGCGAGGATCGATTAGGCTCTGTTGACTTAGTAGTGGTCGATGAGTGGCATGAGCTTATGGGCAATAAGCGCGGTGTTCAAACCCAATTGGCATTAGCGCGACTAAAGAAGTTCAACCCGAAATTAATGGTCTGGGGTTTGTCCGCTACTTTAGGTAACTTGCGTGAGGCAATGCATGTGCTGCATGGTGATGAGAATGGCGTGCTTGTGCAAGGTTCTGTTCCTAAGAAGATCGTTGTCGATACGTTGATGCCGCCGTCCGTCGATCGTTTTCCCTGGGCGGGGCATCTTGGTATTCGAATGCGTGAAGGTGTGGTCAAAGAGCTAGACGGTAGCTCAACCACATTGGTGTTCTGTAACACTCGCTCGCAGGCCGAGCTTTGGTATCAAGCCTTGTTAGAAGCTCGGCCCGATTGGGCGGGTTTGATAGCCCTGCATCATGGTTCGCTCGACAAGAGTGTGCGTGAATGGGTTGAGGGCGGTTTAAAGGAAGGCAAGCTCAAGGCAGTGGTGTGTACATCGAGCTTAGACCTTGGTGTTGATTTCTCGCCAGTTGAGCGAGTATTGCAAATTGGCAGCCCTAAAGGCGTTGCTCGTTTGCTGCAACGCGCCGGTCGATCTGGCCACTCGCCGGGTAAACCGTCCCGCATCACTTTAGTACCAACCAACGCCATGGAGCTGATTGAATCGGCTGCGGCGCAAGATGCGGTGGCAGCGCTGGCTATTGAATCCCGCACGCCACCCAACAAACCGCTTGATGTGTTGGTGCAGCATTTGGTGACCGTCGCTTTAGGATCAGGCTTTCGAGCGCTCGATTTATTCGATGAGGTAAAAACCACCTATTCCTATCGCAACCTCACGAATGAAGAATTCGAATGGACGCTTGATTTTGTCGTGCGCGGCGGCCAAAGCCTTAGGGCCTATGATGAATACAAACGCGTGGTGATTGACGAACAAGGGGTTTTACGGGTGCTCGACCCTTTGATCGCAAAGCGCCACCGCATGTCGATTGGTACGATTGTTTCTGATTCATCGATTCAAGTGAAATGGTTAAGTGGCGGCAACATCGGCACGGTAGAAGAGAGTTTTATTAGTCGCTTAAATAAAGGCGATTGCTTTTTGTTTGCTGGTCGATTGCTAGAGCTTATTCGCATTCATGAAATGACGGCTTACGTCAAGAAAGCGTCGGGCAAACGAAGTGCTGTACCGCGATGGGGTGGTGGCAAGATGCCGCTCTCCAGCGAAATGGCCGATGCGGTTCTAGCGAGGTTGGAGCGTGCCGCTAATGGCGATTTCTCTGGTCGTGAAATGAAGATGATCAAGCCGCTTCTGAGCTTGCAAGAAACCTTGTCTGGCTTACCAACTCCGAATACATTAGTTGCGGAATCACTTCATTCGAAAGAAGGTCATCATTTATTTCTCTATCCGTTTGCCGGGCGCAATGTTCATATTGGTTTAGGGGCGTTGCTAGCTTGGCGAGCGTCCCGCGAAAAGCCAGCAACCTTTTCTATTGCGGTGAATGACTATGGTTTGGAGATGCTCTCGCCAGAGCTTGTTGATTGGTCTGGCCTAGCTAAAGCGTTGTTGAGTAGTGATCACTTGTTAGATGATGTATTGAAAAGTTTGAACTCAAGCGAGTTAGCGCTGCGCCGTTTTCGGGAGATCGCCCGCATCTCGGGGCTGGTGTTCCAAGGCTTTCCCGGCGCGCCGAAAAGCAATAAACAACTGCAAGCGTCTGCGGGATTGTTTTATGAAGTATTTCGTAAGCATGATTCGCAAAACTTGCTGCTTAGCCAAGCTGAAACTGAAGTGATGGAGCAAGAGTTAGAGCTTGGCCGCTTGCGTCAATGCCTAGAGCGCATTGCAAAACGTAAGCTGCAATTTGTTGAGATCGACAAGCCCACACCATTTGCATTCCCGCTAATGGTGGAGCGTTTGCGCGAGAAGCTCAGTACTGAAAAACTCTCCGACCGAATCGCGCGTATGATCGCGGACGTCGAAAAATCACTGGGGCCGAAATGACCATTCCTTTATTTAGAGACGATGCCTATTTGCAAACTTGCGAAGCAACCGTCGTAGCAATCACCGAGCAAGGTGTTGTACTTGACCGCACAGTGTTCTACCCAACTGGCGGTGGCCAGGCAGGCGATACCGGGTTCATGATGTTAAAAGATGGCCAAAAGTTATCAATCATCGATACCCGTAAAGGCGAGGCACGGGACAGCATCGTTCATTTTCTCGCTGCAGATTCAGCCAAACCATCCATGGGCGACGTTGTTAAGGTGCAGCTGGATTGGGAGCGACGCTATAAGCTGATGCAATCGAGAAGGGCACGAACGATTTGATTGCACGCGCAGTGGCAACCGAAACTCAATGGATTACCGACGAGGAAATGGCAGCAAGGCCAGAGCTGGTCAAGACCATGAGCGTGAAGCCACCGTCGGGTGCGGGCAAAGTGCGTTTGCTATCGATTCCTGGTATCAACTTGCAGCCTTGCGGTGGCACCCATGTTGCCAACGTCAGCGAAATTGGTGGCATTAAAGTGACTAAGATTCGTAGTGAAGGGCGGCAGAATAAGCGGGTGGAAATTGTGCTTGCCTAGGTTGGTGTCGAAGGGTTATGCGGTATTTGATATGTAAATATCATTTTTTATAACAATAATTGCATGTTTGGATGGGTATGCCCAGAATCGATCGATCCAAAAAATGAGCTAATCCATGCAATCCTTTTCTAAACTAATTTTCTCCGCTGTTTTCCTGGTCGCCAGCCAACTCGTGAGCGCGGCCGAGCCTTTGTCGAGCACAATTAATAGCACCGAGATGCTCTCCCGTTTAAATCAAAACTGGGTGCAGATTATCGATGTGCGTCCAGCTCCAGAGTTTCGCGGTGAAGTTGTGCGTACATTGCGTACCGGCTTTGTACCCGGTGCCGTGAATGCGCCGCGAGGCCAGTTTCAGCAGCTAAATAACCTGCAGAAAAATCGCGAAACTATTGTGTATGGGTTCGACGAAGCGAGTTCGCTCGAAGCCGCTAGTGCATTGCGCGCTGCTGGTTTTCATCAAGTTCGTGTTTTGGAAGGTGCTTGGCAAGCTTGGGGTAACCGTATCGAGTTACCTGCAGCGCAGGCAAAATTCGCCGACGTTGAGGCTTTGTACGCTAGGCTTTCGGTGTTAGAACAACAGCTCGCCAATAAAGTTGCGCAAAAATAGCATTAATTCCGCCAAACGGTTAACTTTTTTGGCTTTCTCACCCTAATTGGTCATGCGCCTGTAGCAAAGCTTCTCTACACTTTTACCAATGAAAGGAAGAGAATCATGACTAAAACTTGCAGTATCGATAGGCTTATTCAAACCACCCGGCAACAATGGGATTTTGCTGAAACCCGTGGCGTACTAAACGCGCTAGGGTCTGCGACGCGGCCTTTAATTGTTTCGAAACATTCGACCGCTGCCTGCGGCTTACAATCGGTTCATGACTTTACCGGCATGGGCGATTGGGGCGCTAGCGACGACAATACAGACGATACCTTGTTGGCTGCTGCCTGATAGGGCGGTATTTTTCCCGTCTATTAAAACGCTTCTCGTTGCCGATGTTCATATCGGTAAAGCGGCCACTTTCAGGTCGCTTGGGGTGCCGGTTCCCAGCGGTACAACCCACTCAAATTTAGCTCGTCTAAGCTTACTTCTAGAACAAACTAGCGCCTCAACGCTTTACATTCTGGGGGACTTCTTTCATGGCCCAGTAGCAAACCAAGCAGGTATTGTTAATGAGCTAAAGCATTGGCGAATACTTCACAAATGCGTGCAGATGGTTCTCATTGGTGGTAACCATGATGCAAAGACTGGCCCCTTACAAAATGAAATCGGTGTGGCGTTCGAACCCGCGCCTTTCGTCCTTGCGCTAAATCAAAGTATTGGCTTTCGGTTATTGCATGAACCAGAAACAAACCTCTCGGCAAATTTTTGTTTTGCCGGGCATTGGCACCCAGTGCAACGATTGAGGGGCCGAGTCGACTCCACGCGATTGCCTTGCTTCTGGCGGCAATCAAATCAATTAATCTTGCCTGCTTTCGGCGAGTTCACCGGCGGGCATCCTGTGCAATGGGAACCCGGACAGCAGGTGTTCGTCACCGACTCGCAATCGGTTTACGATGTGACAACAATCGTTGCTGATGAGCGCCGCAAAAAAAGGAGATACCAATGACTAGCTCGATAAATGCGCCGACAACCACGCAAAACCGCTGGAAGCATTCGCCTAAAGGCTCCTCATGGGGAGAGTTCGGCCCCAATGATGAGCGTGGCCGAATGAACTTGGTCACTAAAGAAAAGGTGTTGCAAGGTGTTGCGGAAGTTCGCGAAGGTTTAACCTTTTGCTTATCCTTGCCTCTCGATTACCCTGGCGGCCAAGTGCTCAACCCACGCCGACAACCGCCGCAACGCTTTGGCACACCTCGCGATGGTGCGCAAAAAGGCACGCAAGGTTTTTGCTGGTCCTGGGCGGCGGCTTCTCCCGAAGCAACCGATGTGATTTGTGACGATATCTTAGTGATGAATTTGCAGTACTCCACTCAATGGGATAGCTTTGCGCATGTTGGATCACAGTTCGATGCTGATGGCGACGGTGTTGCAGAGCAGGTGTTTTATAACGGTTTTAAAGCAGGTTCCGATATCGTCGCCGGCGTGAAAGATGCAGCACCGGTAGCATCGTGGATGGAGTTCCCTAATCCAAACGCTCATAAATTAAGTATTGCCAACCTTGCCGAGCATGGTGCCCAAGGTCGAGCCGTCATGATCGATCTAGAAGCGCATGTTGGCCGCAAAAAAGTAGCGGTAGGTTATGACCAGCTTATGCGAATTCTCGATGCCGATAATGTACAGGTCGAGCGTGGCGATATGGTTTGCGTGAACACGGGTTTCGCCAATACCTTGCTAAAAATGCAGCTCCAACCCGATGTGGAATACCTAGCTGCGACTGGAAGTGGTTTAGATGGTTGGGACGATAAGTTGTTAAATTGGATCACCGATAGTGGCCTCGCGTGCCTAATCGCAGACAATTTAGCGGTTGAGTTAATGCATAGCGAATGGCCGGGTTTATTCGAGACAAGTGACAAATACCCAGCTAGCGATGAGCGCCGTATTCGTCGTCCGAAATTGCCTCTACATGAACACTGCTTGTTTAAGCATGGTATTCATTTGGGTGAGCTTTGGTATCTCACCGATTTAGCGAAATGGCTTCGGGAAAATAAGCGCTCGCGATTCTTACTGACTGCGCCACCATTGCGATTGCCCGGGGCGGTTGGGTCACCAGCGACGCCGATTGCTACGGTCTAGTCAAGTCTGAGAGCGAAGATGAATATCCGTTTAGCGCAGGACAAAGACTTGCATGTCATTGTCGAGTTTAACCGCGCCATGGCTTTAGAAACCGAAGGCAAAAACCTTATCCTTGAAGTAGTCACTAAGGGCGTAACCAACTTGCTCGCGCAGCCGCAACGTGGCTTTTACGTAGTTGCCGAAGTCGACTCAGTGAGTGTGGGTTCGCTCATGATTACCACCGAGTGGAGCGATTGGCGTGATGGCGATTTCTGGTGGATTCAAAGTGTTTATGTAAAGCCGGAGTTTCGCAAACTCGGCGTATATAGGGCGATGTATGCGTTTGTGCAGTCGCTTGCGGTCACTCAGCCGAACGTGTGCGGCTTTCGCCTTTACGTTGAGCGAGAAAATGTAACAGCTCAGAAGACGTATGCTGCGCTCGGCATGCAAGAAACCCACTACAACATCTTCGAATCTTTGAAGCCGGGTATTCGGTTCCTCGAGTAAAATTTTCGCTACATTGCTGATTTGATTTGCGAATATATTCGTGAAAGACAGCTGCGCTATGCTGATTCGATTTGCCACTTTACTCTGCATCGCCGTCAGTATTTCAGGTTGTGCCGTATTTAATAACGCTGAGAAAGATGCCCCGGTTGCTCTGAAATCAGTCGAGCCTCTCCCCAGGCGCCCCAAGATAGCTGTGTTGCTTGGCAGTGGTGGCCCACGAGGTTACGCTCATATAGGCGTGATCAAAGTATTGGAAGAAGCTGGTGTCAAACCCGATCTCATTATTCGATCTCAACCCTTTCGCCGATGGTGGTTGGGTTCGTGGACAAAGGCTGCAAGACTATGTCAACACCCAATTGGCTAATAAAAGTATTGAGCAGTCGACGCGCCCGTTGATCGTTGTCGCGGCGAATCGATCAGATAAGTATCCGGTATTTTTTACCTCGGGTAATTTATGAGTGGCCATTCGAGCATCGAGTGCTGTGCCGGGAATCATTTCCCCTGTAGGTATTCTCGGCACTGAATATGAAGTTGGCGATATGGCATTGCCAGTTGCTACCTGCCTTGATCGCGAAATTAAAAGTTACGCCTTGATCAGTTCGAGCACCGCATTCGCGAATACCTCGGGCGCCTCTTGAGGCATATTGTGGCCGACGCCGGGTACTAAACGATGACTGCGCGGCCCGCTAAATAAATGGCCGTGTTGAGTCGCTAATGCAGGAGGGCGCACTCCATCGTCTGCACCATCAAAAGTAATCGTCGGAACAGTAATCAATGGCTGCAATGCTAGCCTTCGTTCAATCTCTAGATAAGCAGGGTCGCCCTCAGCGAGCGCAAATCGATGGCGATAGGATTGAATGACCACGTCAACAAAATCAGGGTTGTCAAAAGCCTTGGCGCTGCGCTCGAAGGTTGCTTCGTCGAACTTCCATGTAGGTGACCAGAGTTGCCACAGTAACCTGCACACTCCGCGCCTGTCTTTTGCTAAGCCTGCACGGCCACGCTCACTATGAAAGTAGTATTGGTACCAAAGGCTGTGCTCATTGGCTGCAGTATCCGGCACCATCGCTTTGGCGATGTTTTGAATGTTGTAACTGTTAAACGAAACTAAGCCAGTGCAACGTTCAGGCCAAAGCGCTGCAACCACACACGCTGCGCGGCCACCCCAGTCGTAACCGGCTAAGGTGGCTTGTTTGATATTCAAAGCGTCCATCAATGCGAGTAGATCGGAACCCAGTGCTGCTTGTTCGCCTGATCTTGGTGTCGTGTTGCTTAAGAACTTGGTCGGTCCAAATCCGCGCAAATAAGGCACGTACACCTTGCAACCTTTGGCAACCAGTAAAGGGACCACATCGACATAGGTGTGAATGTCGTAGGGAAAGCCATGCATAAGAAATACCGGTGTGCCGTCGGTTGGGCCTGCCTCATGGAGTGCGATGTTTAAAACACCAGCGTTAATGGTGCGGTTAGGTGCTAATGTGTTCATGACAGTAAGTAAATAGTCGTTAATCGAAGGAACCAAATGAAAAATGCATCGCTGTATTCACGCCTAGCCAAACAGGCATCAAGATTCTGCGGCAAACCCATCGTATTTGTCATGGCGGTTGTCACTATTATCGTCTGGATCATTACCGGCCCGATATTCCGTTACAGCGACACTTGGCAACTGGTAATCAACACTGCGACGACCATTATCACTTTTTTGATGGTTTTTCTTATTCAAAGTTCCCAAAACCGAGATACGCAAGCGATTCAAATTAAGTTGGATGAGCTGATTCGAGCCACCCAAGGTGCCCACAATGCGTTACTCGATCTAGAAGAGTTAGAAGAGTATGAGCTTGACGCGTTTCGGTCGAAGTATGAAGAGATTGCTGCAAAAGCACGAATGTCGGTCAAGGATGGGCGGTTTGATACTGATACACCTGAGGCTTGATTTACACTGTCGGTGATCTACTAACGCTTTTTGCAATATGCACCATTCAAATATCAACTTATTTTCTTTAAATTCCGAGCTAAGCAAATTGCGAGCGTTGTTTAATGTAGCGTTGACTACACTCGAAAAAAAATGCATTGACGACGGCAAGTTACACAGCAAAAAACTCGACGAGCATCAAATCGCATGTTTCGAAATCGCTTGGGCGGGAGCAGAGCTACTAGCAGCCGAGACATACGTCATCATTCGTGATACGAGCCATAGCCTCGATAAGCAACTAGCCGCACTTTTTGCCATCGATGCCATTACCGCAATCGTGCCAAGGCTTGAAGTAGTTTATCTTGAGTTAGGCATTGCTCTTGAACCGTTACAACAGTTTAGTTTAAACCCGGACCTGACGGAGCTTCGCAAGATAATTACCAATAGTGCTGCTCTATCAACGATCGGCCGATCTGTGATCGAAGCAAGTGGCAATGTCGATTTCATCACCCTCGAGGGTGACGAAGGCATGGCCCAGGCCTCATTTCGACGCTTTGGCGATGAGGTGGTCACGCCACTCGCGCAGAGTATTCATCGTGAAGATCTGTTAGTACCAGAAACTATTCTTCAACCGTTGCGCGAGATGGGCGTATTCGGTTTATCGATCCCGGAAAATTATGGCGGTAGCGCGCCAGAGGGGAGCGACAACGCATTGATGATGATTGCAGTAACCGAGGCGCTTTCTGAAGCCTCGCTTGCAGCAGCAGGCAGTTTGATTACCCGCCCTGAAATTCTTTCTCGTGCTTTGCTTGCCGGTGGTACAGAAGCGCAAAAGCAATATTGGTTACCAAAGATCGCGCAGGGCAACCCCTTGTGCGCCATCTCAATCACTGAACCAGATTACGGCTCTGATGTGGCTAGCCTTACCTTAAAAGCTACTCGTACAATGAACGGCTGGCTTCTCAATGGTGCAAAGACTTGGTGTACGTTTGCCGGTAAAGCGGGCCTAGTGATGGTAGTTGCCAGAACGGGCGATGATAAGGCCGAAGGCCATCGCGGTTTAAGTTTAATGCTGGTTGAAAAGCCGACGTATGAAGGTCATGAGTTTATTTATGAGAACCTCAACGGGGGCAAGTTAACCGGGCGCGCAATTGCAACCATTGGCTATCGAGGCATGCACTCTTTCGACTTGGCGTTTGAGAACTTCTTCGTGCCCGATGCTAGTGTTATCGGTGAAGAGGCTGGCTTAGGCAAGGGCTTTTATTTCACTATGTCTGGCATGGTGGGTGGGCGTATTCAAACAGCGGCACGTGCTGCTGGGGTAATGACAGCTGCGTTAAAAGCGAGCGTGAAGTACGCAACCGATAGGCGAGTGTTTGGTTCGGCGTTGGGCGACTTCTCTCTCACCCAGATGAAGATCGCTCGCATGGCTGCAAGGCTTGCTGGATGCAGGCAACTCACTTACGCAATTGCCAAGCGGCTAGAAACAGAGAGTGGCCGTATGGAAGCTAGCCTGGCAAAACTCTTTGCTTGCCGAAGTGCCGAGCTTATCACTCGCGAAGCACTACAAATTCATGGCGGTATGGGCTACGCTGAAGAAATGCCGGTGAGTCGATATTTTGTCGATGCACGAGTGCTGTCGATATTTGAGGGGGCCGAGGAAACACTCGCGCTGAAGGTGGTGGCGCGAGGGCTGTTAGAGGCTGTTATTGGGCGCTTAGTGGATCATTAGTGGATCCTTAGTTGGCCATTAACTCCTCAACAGCTGCCCGAATGAATGCTTCATCGACAGGGTTGCCGAGCGGGTTACCAGCACGATGACCCCATACTGATTTGATGGGTCGGAATTCAGCGTTAGGCATTTGCCGAGTTTCGATCTCACCATCTTCAGCAGTGAAATAAAGATCGGTCGTCGATGGCATGATGATGGACTTCGCCTTTATCGCGCCTAGCGCGGCTTTGAGATCACCCTTGTAAATAGGGTTATCGGAAATATCGGATTGTGTCCATGTTTCAAGCATGGCTAACAAGTCATTGGGATTGCGCCGCATGAAGTTTGCTTCCCAATTCCGAATAAGAAAATCTTCTACCGACGAAAAGCCCAAACTGCGCCACAGTTCTTCTCGATAAAACGCCTGGCTCAAGGCCCAGCCTGCATAGCATCGTGCAAATGCTTGAAGGCCTCGTACCGGATAGGATGAGAAGGTACCGTTGGCCCAGGCGGGGTCGGCGATAAGTGCCGAGCGTACTCCCTCGATAAATACTTTGTTGTGTGGGGACGTTCTGGCCGAGGTGCAGATTGCTATGATTTTTTCGACTTTGTCTGGGAATATTGCTCCCCAGTGCAAAGCCTGCTGGCCTCCCATCGACCAGCCATAGACCAGCGCTAACTTATCGATGTCAAATTCCTCTTCAATGAGGCGCTTTTGAGCGTTTACATTGTCCCAATGTGTAAACACGGGGAAGCGGCCATGCGTATGGGGCGCGGCCAGATTGCTTGGCGACGTTGAAAGCCCATTGCCGAACTTGTTGGTGATGATGATGAAATATTTACTCGAATCGAGAATGCGCCCAGGCCCAATTAACCATTCGATATCGGTATGTTGCGAACCATAGGATGTTGGGTACAACACAGCATTGCGCTTGTCGGGCGCGAGGGTGCCATAGGTTTGATAAACCAGCTGTAAGGACGGTACGGTTAAGCCGCGTTGCAGCACTGTCGGGCCGAGATTGAAGGTATGAGGTGTATTCATAAAAATCCTTTGTGAGCACTGCAATCTTAGCGGTTGGGGTTTGAATTTAGTTCACCTCGCGCCATTCACTCACCCTGCTATCCTATAGTTTGGCAAATTGCTGTTGGATGAGTTTATATTGAGTACGAGTGGCCCGAAGGCTAGTCGGGTCATTGCGCGCGCCTTCGCATTCAGTCGGTACAGTTGATGCCATGTTGTAATTTCAGCGCACAATGCAAGCCTCCATCCAAAGGAACCTCCATGCAAATCTTCCACGCCCGAAGCGAGGGCAAGCCCTCTGAGCTACGTACTGATACCTTTACCGGCGTTGTATGGGGTGATCCGATCATGCCGGCCACGGATGGCGTGATGATCGGTAATGTATTTTTTTCACCTTGCGGCCGTACACATTGGCACTCTCATGAGCGCGGCCAAGTGCTCACCGTCATCGCTGGCGCCGGCTGGATTTGTAAAGACGGGGAAACGCCCCAGCGTATCATCACTGGCGATATCGTATTCATCGCACCAAACGAGCGGCACTGGCATGGTGCTGACGTTGGCACTTACATGATTCACACCGCAACGACCTTAGGCAAAACGAGTTGGGCCGAGGCAGTTTCGGATATCGATTATTTAAAGCGATGATCGCGCCTGTAGTCAGCCATGACCGTTTACATTTTTTCTAGCGCAGCTTTGTAAACCGATTGCTTTGGCTGGGCCATAACCCGCCTAACGATTGGCTCAAATTCACTCAAAGGGAAGGTCTCTAGCTTTGCATCGAAGGCACGGTTATCATAAAGTTCGACAAACTCTTCCGTATACGAGTAATACGGCGAAGCTTTAAAGTTGTCGCGCAAGTTTCTGTCCAAACCGATATAATGGAAAAAGTTGTAGCCTTGAAAAATACCGTGGTTTTGCACCATGAAGAGATCTGCTTCGCTCACAAATGGCTTTAGCACAGCAGCGGCAATATCAGGATGATTGAATGCGCCCAAGGTATCGCCAATATCATGCAATAAGGCGCATACAACATACTCATCAGGTCGACTATCTTTTAGCGCAAGCGTCGCGGTTTGTAAGCAATGGCTATAGCGGTCAATGGGAAAGCCGCCATAGTCGCCCTCAAGAAGTTTTAAATGGGCCAGCACGCGATCGGGCAACCCCTTGGCAAATTGCATAAACTCCCCACCAATGACCTGCCAGTCTGCGCGCATTCATGTTGTCTCCTAGGCATTTTTGAATGTAATCAAACACTGTACCAAAACAAAGATGCGAACTCTAGTGAATCTGTTTGTTCTCAGAAAATAGATTCGCTAAGGTTCGGCGAAGCCAGATATTGCCGACATCGCTATTAAACCGTTCATGCCAGTGTTGCTTGACTTTATAGGGCGGCAGCTTCAAAGGCGGTTCGAGTACCTGCACTCGCTCTTGCGTGGCCAACGTAACCCCTAGTAGCCGTGGCACGATCACTAGAAACTCGGTTTGGGCGACGATACGTGCCACGCCTAAAAAGCTGTTAACTCTTAGTATTACTCGCCGATGGATACGATTTTTGGCAAGTATCTTGTCGACGATTGAATGGCCGGTGGCCGAAGTTGTGACCGTGATATGACCTTCTGCGATAAAAGCTTTTTGGGTAAGTTTTTTTCGAATGCGAGGATGGTTGGTTGCTGCTAAGCACACAAAGTCTTGAGCAAAAAGCGCTTGCTGATAAAAGCCTGCTTCAAGGTCCGGGGTGAAGCCGATGGCTAAGTCAATATCGCCAGCTTCTAAACGGCGGCGACTGTCATGCGTGATCTTATCGCTCTCGATAATGACGTTGGGGGCAACTTTATGCAGATGATTCATCAGTTTTGGCAGCAAAACTATTTCGCTGATATCCGTCATGCAAATGCGAAACTCACGTGCCGATTGCTTAGGCTCGAACTCTAAAATGTCGCCTCGCGCTTTGCCAATGAGCGTCAACACCTCCAACAAATCGGGATAAATTTGTTGTGCTCGCGGGGTAGGTTCCATGCCGACTGATGTTCGGCAAAAAAGAGCGTCATCGAAGTGACGGCGCAGCTTATTGAGCACTATGCTGGCGCTCGCCTGTTCCATGCCGAGATTTTGGGCGGCACGGGAAACGCTTTGCGTTTTGTAAACCTGAACAAACACATCTAACCAATCAAGATCAAGCTTCGACATGATGGCCTTTCTAAGTATTGCAAAACGATATACGGTGTATTGAATAATACGCTTTGACGCAATAATGGTTGTCTGCAATAGTACGAGAATAAAAAAATAGGAATCAACATGCAGTTTCACTTAAATGGGTTTCGTACCGGTGACCCAGGGCTTTTTGATTCGGCTAGGCCTGTCGACGATGTACACAATCCGACCCAATTACCTGCTGAAGCAGACGTGCTCATTGTTGGTTGTGGCCCTGCTGGGCTCACGTTAGCTGCACAGCTTTCAGCCTTTGCGCAGATTCGTACTGTCATCGTCGATCAAAAGCCTGGGCCGTTGCAGCTAGGCCAAGCTGACGGTATCGCCTGCCGCACTATGGAAATGTTCGAGGCTTTTGGGTTCGTTGAGCGAGTGCTCAAAGAGTCATATTGGGTGAATGAAACCTGCTTTTGGAAGCCAGATGAATCGGGTAAGCAAATTGTGCGCAGTGGTCGGGTACCCGATGTGGAAGAAGGGTTGTCGCACATGCCGCATGTAATTTTGAATCAGGCAAGAGTGCATGATTTTTACCTCGACACTATGCAGCGCTCGCCCTCCAAATTAGTGCCGTACTATGGACGCCGATTGGCGTCAATAGAGCGCGCAGCAGAGGGTGCTAGCGATTACCCGGTTACAGCACAGTTCGAGCTGCAAGAAACCGAAGGCGGCAATGCAGTAGGCGGTATTCAAACGATTCGTGCCAAATATGTGGTTGGTTGTGACGGTGCGCGAAGTAAAGTTCGAACCGCGATTGGACGCTCATTGAAAGGCGATTCGGCCAACCATGCTTGGGGCGTGATGGATGTGCTGGTTGAAACTGATTTCCCCGACATTCGATTTAAGTCCTTGGTGCAATCGGCGACCGAGGGTGTCTTACTCATTATCCCAAGGGAAGGTGGCTACTTAGTACGCGTCTATGTTGAGCTTGATAAGCTTGCTGAGAATGAGCGAGTTGCAGCGCGGAACATCACCTTAGAACAATTGATTGCTGCTGCCCAACGTATATTTCAGCCGTATCGATTTGAGGTGAAGGAAGTGCCGTGGTGGTCGGTGTATGAGATTGGCCAACGGCTTTGCGATAAGTTTGACGATGTAGAGCTTGCGCAAGTTGCAACAAAGTTGCCGAGGATTTTCATTGCTGGTGATGCCTGCCACACCCACAGCCCAAAGGCTGGCCAAGGCATGAATGTGTCAATGCAAGATGGTTTTAATATTGGCTGGAAATTGGTATCGGTGTTAGCTGGTAAAAGCCCTGCCAGCTTGCTACACACCTATTCTGCGGAGCGACAAGCCGTTGCGCAAGAGCTGATCGATTTCGACCGCGAATGGGCCAGCATGTTGAGCGCCCCATTGAGAAAGCCGGGCGACCCTGAAGGTTGTGGCCTTGACCCAAAGGACGTGCAGCGTTACTTCGTACAGCATGGCCGCTACACGGCGGGTACCGCAACTACTTACAAACCTGCATTGTTAACTGGGGGACCTACTCATCAGAAGCTGGCTATGGGCTTTAAGGTTGGTACTCGGTTTCATTCGGCGCCGGTGATTCGGATTGGCGATGG
>JAYWIG010000361.1:0-77620 GCA_043789035.1 Betaproteobacteria bacterium | reverse complement strand
ACGATTCTGCTCTTCGGCGAGAATTTCAGCAGGAAGTGCTTCTTTGTAGTCAACTTCTTCCCATTCGGTTCGCTTTTTTTCCTTGGCACCAGAATATTCATAGGGTTTGTCTTCCTCCGCAACTACCGTTGCCTGCGGTGGTTGGGGTATGAGACTTCTAAATTTTCGTTCGGGAGCTGCTTTATTGATGACGTTCACTGTATCCAAGTGCGATGCGAGTGGGATTTGCACAGTGTCGAGGAAATCCGGATCGATAATTGGAGGAAACGCTGGCTCGGCAGGCTTCTTTTTAAAAGCTTCACGATTGTTCAAAATGCTATCGAATAGGGTGCCTGGTGATGTCGGCTGCTTGGTTGTCGTCATGTTCGGTTCTCTTGGCAAACCAGTGGGTAGAATTGTGGGCAATTTAAAAAGAATTAACACATTGGATCTATTTCATGCCTAAGCAGTTCTATGTACAAGCGTCTGGCCGCTTAGCGGGCGTAATTCGCGTACCGGGGGATAAATCAATCTCTCATCGGTCAGTGATGCTTGGTGCGTTATCGGATGGTACGACAGAGGTGTCCGGCTTCCTCGAAGGGGCCGATGCAATTTCGACAATAAACGTATTTCGGCAGCTAGGCGTAGAGATCGAAGGCCCATTTGATGAAGGTGTAGGCGATGCTGCGGTAAAAGGCAGAGTTCGGGTTAAAGGGGTTGGTATAGATGGCTTAAAAGCCAGCGATAAGCCACTTGATTGCGGCAATGCCGGAACAGCCATGCGTTTGTTGATGGGGCTTTTAGCGGGGCAGCCGTTTACGTCTACCTTAGTAGGTGATAGTAGCCTCTCACAAAGGCCCATGCGCAGAGTTTCAACGCCTTTGGGCAAGATGGGTGCAAGCATTGACACAAACGACGGCACTCCACCGATCAAGATTAATCCTTGCGTTGGTGGCTTGAGCGCAATTGACTACAACCTACCAATGGCAAGCGCTCAGGTAAAGTCTGCGATCCTGTTGGCTGGTTTAAGTGCTACTGGCGTGACTACCGTGACTGAGCCCGCACCAACGCGTGACCATACTGAGCGCATGCTTCGAGGGTTCGGCGTGCAGGTAGATGTCGAACAAGCAGGTGCAGGCAAGAAAGTTAGCATTCGTGGTGGGCAGCGCTTGAAGGCAACTTCCATTGATGTACCGGCTGATGTGTCGTCTGCGGCGTTTTTTATGGTTGCAGCTTCGATCGCGCCGGGTTCAGACATTACTTTGGCCCATGTGGGTATAAACCCAACTCGTACAGGTATTTTGGATATCTTAAAGTTAATGGGAGCCGATATTACGCTTTCTAATCATCGCGAAGTGGGAGGCGAACCTGTTGCGGATATTCGTGTGCGAAGCGCACAGCTTAAAGGTATTCACGTGCCGGATGCGCTTGTTCCCTTGGCGATAGACGAATTTCCAATTCTGTTTGTTGCTGCCGCATGTGCTCAAGGACAAACCATAGTGACAGGCGCTGAGGAGCTAAGAGTAAAGGAATCCGACCGGATCGCTATGATGGAGCATGGTCTACACGCATTGAAAATCGCAGCAACCGCTACCCCTGATGGCATGATTATCGAAGGCTTAAGTGCTGGAATGGATCAAGCCAGCCCGGTTTTTGCGTCGGGCACGGTTGAATCGGACGGAGATCATCGCATTGCGATGGCTTTTGCGGTGGCCGCTCTACGTGCTCAAGGCCCCATCACCATACTCGATACCGATAACGTCGCCACCTCGTTCCCTGGATTTGCCGAACTTGCTAATAAAGCGGGCATGCGTGTTGGTATCGCAGAGCATTAACGGATGCTAGCCCCGGTAATTACGATAGATGGACCCACCGCTTCAGGTAAAGGCAGCGTTGCACTTGGGGTTTCGCAAAGTTTGGCCTGGCGTTTCCTCGACTCGGGTGCTTTGTATCGATTAACCGCTTTGAGCTTATGGCAAAAGGGCTACCGTTTAGATGATGTTTCAGAAAACGCCTCGGAGGAGTTGCGCTTAGAAGCTGCCGAGCTAGCCGAAACTTTAGATGCTAGATTTGATCGCCTTGGATCTTGGCTAAACGGAGAGCTTGTCAGCGAAGAAATCCGCCAAGAAAGGATCGGTATGATGGCTTCGAAAGTCTCCGCGTGGCCGGGTGTGCGCTCTGGTTTATTGGCGCTACAGCATGATTTTCGAAAAGCCCCGGGTCTGGTGGCTGACGGTCGGGATATGGGTACAGTCGTGTTCACCGACGCCCCATTGAAGGTGTTTTTGACCGCAGATCCCCGTGTAAGAGCAGAACGTCGCCTTAAACAGTTGATTGATAAGGGAATTTCAGTCAAAATAGAGGGCTTGCTGGAAGACTTGGCAAAACGAGACGCGCAAGATATGCAACGCTCGATAGCGCCATTGAAGCCTGCCCCGGATGCCGTACTGCTTGATACTTCTGAAATGGATGTTGCTCAGGCGATAGATTGGGTGTTGAAGAAGTGGAGTTTACTCCAGTCTGATTTGCAAGATTGATGACGTTTTTTTATATGTACCGTGTTTTGGTTTGAAGCCCGCAGAGCAATTCTCTGGCAACAAGCTTGAACGTTAATTAACACCGTCTTTTGGGCCCAAATATTGTTGGAAACAGCAATGGTTGAGAGCTTGGGGGGCGAGACCGAGTTGGCAACAAGTAATAAGCTCATTGAGCTTTTGATGCGGTCACCTCAACAACCTAGGATCTAGTTTGAATATAGTAGTAGAAGCCGGCGGCATGGAATCATTTGCCGAGATGTTCGAAGAGTCGCTCAAGCGCCAAGAAATGCGCCATGGCGAAGTGATTACTGCAGAAGTGCTGCGTATCGACCACAACTTTGTGGTGGTAAATGCTGGCCTTAAGTCAGAGTCATATATTCCCGTAGAAGAATTCCATAACGATCGCGGCGAGCTCGATGCTCAGCCCGGAGATTTCATCTCTGTTGCGATCGAATCCATCGAAGACGGCTTCGGTGAAACCCGTTTGTCACGCGACCGCGCTAAGCGTTTGGCTGCATGGCTATCACTTGAGAAGGCCTTGGAATCAGGCGAACTCGTGAGCGGTACCGTGAACGGTAAAGTGAAGGGTGGTTTGACTGTTCTTACGAACGGCATTCGCGCTTTCTTGCCTGGTTCACTCATTGATGTACGTCCTATTAAAGACACATCGCCTTACGAAGGTAAGACGATGGAGTTCCGTGTGATCAAGCTCGACCGTAAGCGTAACAACGTTGTGTTGTCACGCCGCGCAGTGGTTGAATTGAGCCAGGGCGAAGAGCGTCAGAAGCTGTTGGAGAACCTCTCAGAAGGCTCAACGGTTAAAGGTTTGGTAAAGAACATTACCGACTACGGCGCGTTTATCGACTTGGGCGGTATTGACGGCCTGTTGCACATCACCGATATGGCTTGGCGTCGTGTACGTCACCCATCAGAGGTGTTATCTGTTGGTCAGGAAATTACGGCCAAAGTATTGAAGTTCGACCAAGACAAGAACCGTGTTTCATTGGGCGTTAAGCAATTGGGCGATGACCCATGGGTGGGCATTGCTCGCCGCTACCCAACCAGCACACGTATGTTCGGCAAGATTACCAACATCACCGACTACGGTGCATTCGTTGAAATCGAGCCAGGCATCGAAGGCTTGGTACACGTTTCAGAGATGGACTGGACTAACAAAAACGTTAACCCGGGCAAACTCGTGAACTTGGGCGACGAAACAGAAGTTATGGTTCTTGAGATCGACGAAGAGCGCCGTCGTATTTCACTCGGTATGAAGCAATGCCGTGCAAACCCATGGGAAGAGTTCTCAGACGGCCATCGCAAGGGCGACAAAGTTAAGGGCGCAATCAAATCGATTACCGATTTCGGTGTGTTCATTGGCTTGGATGGCGGCATTGATGGTCTCGTTCATTTGTCAGATCTATCTTGGAGCAAGACTGGCGAAGAAGCTGTTCGCGATTTCAAGAAGGGCGATGAAGTTGAAGCCATTGTGTTGGCAATCGACACTGAGCGCGAGCGCATCTCGTTAGGCATCAAGCAAATGGAAGGTGATCCATTCGGTAACTATGCAACCGGCCACGAAAAGGGCGCTTTGGTTAAAGGTAAAGTAAAAACTGTTGACGCAAAGGGTGCTGTGATTGACCTTGGCGACGACGTTGAAGGTTACCTGCGTGCTTCTGAGTTGTCACGCGACCGTGTTGAAGATGCTCGTAACCTCTTAAAAGAGGGCGACGAAGTTGAAGCCATGGTGATCAATGTGGATCGTAAGAGCCGCTCGATCAGCTTGTCGGTGAAAGCTAAAGATAACCAAGATACGGCTGAAGTGATGAACCGTATGGCTGCTGAGAGTTCAGCATCGACTGGTACAACTAGCTTGGGTGCGCTTTTGCGTGCTAAGTTGGATCAAGGTGGTGATAAGGCTTAATCGGCTTTATCTTCGCTGCTAATAAAGAGCCTCCGGAAACGGGGGCTTTTTTTTTCTTCTTAATAGCCCGGCGTGGGTAGGCTGCCAGTGTGTGGCATCGCCTCATGGGTTTGGGCCTCGGCTTTAATCGTGTTTTGGGGCTTGGCTGCGGAACTCGCTTCGCTCAGACAGCCGCAGCCAACCGGCTTTGCCGGTCGCTCCAAAACACTGAGCCTCGGCACACCCATGCACGATGCCACACGCTGGCAGCCTACCCGCGCCGGGCTCAGATTTGTGGTTTGCCTGAGTTTTATACGCGGTGGTTATGATATCCCCAATGATGTGATATCATTTTGCATGATTGTGGTTTTCGATACGGACGTTGTTGTGGCCGGAATGCGCAGCCCGAAGGGGGCTTCCGCCGCGTTGTTGCTGGCAGCGCTTGACGGACAGATTCGTATTTGTGCGAATGTTGGTCTTATGGTTGAGTATGAGGCGACTTGTTTAAGGGCTGAGCATCAACTTGCTTCGGGGCTTATTTCTGTTCAGATTGAGCAGTTTTTAGATGGCTTAGCTGCAATTGTTATGCCGATCGAAACGCATTTCCTCTGGCGTCCTCAGCTTCGTGACCCAGGTGATGAAATGGTTCTCGAAGCAGCAGTGAATGGAAGAGCAGAAGCCATTGTTACGTTTAATCGACGTGACTTTGGTCATGCGGCTTCTAAGTTCGGCGTTGAAATATTATTACCCCGCGACGCCTTGGCTCGGCTCAGGGATTAAAGGAGAAAATAATGAGTGATACCGCTACCTATCCGCTACGTTTACCTAAGTCTATTAAAGCTGCCGCTGAAAAACTGGCTCAAAGTGAAGGTATTAGCATGAACCAGTTCGTTGCGACTGCCGTTGCGGAAAAGCTCGCGGTGCTTCGCACAGCGACGTATTTTGAAGAGCGGAAATCGCGGGCAGATATGGACGCGTTTAAAGGTATTCTCAAACGTGATGGCGGTGTGGTTCCTCGTGAAGGGGACGAGAACGTTTAGTTACTCCTTTGCGATGTTTGCGGTGTTGATTACCGCCGCCCATTTCGTCCTCTCAGATTTAATAAACTTTCGAAAGGCTTCCGGCGTGCCACCTTCGGCTTGGCTGGCTACTTCGGTGATTGCTTTGGGTACGTCTGGAAGTGCGCTCAGGCGTTTGGCCGATGTCACTGCGATTGGTTTTACGGAGCCCGCTTTGATTGATGGTAATGCTGCATAGCCTAACTCAAACATCATCGATAAGTGGCCCGCCATTAAATCAGTGGCTGCCGGCGCGCCGCCTTTATATGGCACATGAATGATGTCGATCTGCGCCGCTGATCTAAGCATTTCATCTGACAGATGATGGGCACCGCCTAATCCTGAAGACCCTTACGTGAGTTTGTTGGGTTCTTTCTTTGCGAGAGCAATCAGTTCCGCCAAATTTTTAACTGGGAGACTCTTTGCGACACTTAAAATCAAGGGGCTATTCTCGATCAGGATGACAGGTACCAAATCTGTGGCAACGTTGTATGGCACCTTCTTCATCAGCTCCGGATTGATCGCCAGTGGCGCAAAACTCCCTTCGCCAATCGTGTAACCGTCAGGCGCAGCCTTCGCTACGATTGCCGTACCCAGCACACCGCCAGCGCCCGCTTTGTTATCAAGAATCACCGGTTGCCTAAGTTTTTCTGAAAGTTTTCTAGCTAGTAATCTAAAGCGTGTATCCGAGAAACCACCGGGCGCATAGGGCACAACAATTGTGATGGTTTTAGTCGGCCAATCGGTTTGGGCGTTAGCGCTGGATATACCGACTAAGGCGAGAACCGAAGGTACCAAGAATTTAGTAAATAGCATGTTGGTCTTTTGGAGATGAATAGTATTGATCGTTGCAAAATGCGTGGGTAGGCTACTAGTTGGGCGACGATAGCGTTGACGTGCGGAGGCTCAGCTTGTTCTGGCGCTCGGCTTTGCCGATTGGCTGCGGCTGTTTGAGGCCAATGGCCGAGTTCCGCAGCCAAAGCCAGAACATGCGGTTAAGGCCGAGGCCCAAGTCAATGCGTGTCGACTAGCTAGTAGCCTGCCCACGGACTTACAAAAAGACTCTAAGCAGGCGACAAGATATGAATCACTCGATTGGCGAGAAGCTCTTTTGTTTTCGCGCCATAAGCCACCATATGCGGTGCCGCCGCGTGCGCCTTCAAGGCCTCCATGCTTTCCCATTTCTCAACTACCACAAATGTATCCGGTCCATAAGCCGATTGAAAAGGCAAAGGGTTGGCCGAATCAATCGCTGCGCCATACTCTATACAACCAGCTTCTGCATGAACCGTTGGAACATTGGCATTAAACAATGCCAATACCACAGCACGTTGATTTGGCTTGGTGGTAATCACCGCAAGAACATGGATCATTTTTATTCCAATCGAGAGTAAATAATTATCTTATCTGCAAACTTAATTCGAAACCGAGACCTTCTCGCTAATGATCCCATGAGGCCGGACAACGAGCATCACAGCAACGAATGTCCCAATCAGAACCTATTGCAAGGCCGCTGCATAGGCTTGTTCCGCCTGTGGAGAAGAGACTTCGCCGCTTGTTCGTCTTCTCGAATCGCTCGTGACGCTGAAAAGCTCTCTTCAGACTAGAGGACAAAGGTGTGCTTCGTATTCTTTGGTGCGAACAGTTGCTCTTTAATCAGAGCTGGTAAATTGACAAGATAGCTATACATTTGAGCACTGATTGAAGGAATCTACCGCTTCTGAGGGGGCTTTATTGAGACCAGTGCCTGCAGCAAAAATTTCGCCGACAGCGTTTCTAATTGCAAAGCTTAACTGCTGATTGGTAAAGGTGATGAGGAGAGAATTTACGTCGTTTTGTCTAAAAATATTTAGACTGGCGTCCATCGCCCACGCGCCAGCGAAGGTAAATTGAATACAGTTACTGACGACGGTAATTTTGTCAGCCGCGAGCAATACACTAGTCTTCGAATCGACTGAAATCCACAAGCCTGTCGCCGCGCTATTGTCGATTGGTGTTGATAATGCAACTTGCCCAGCGCTACTGTTGGTCGATGGTGCATTCGAAATAGGCCCTGTCCCAGTTCCACCAGTGCCTGGGCCACAGGCAGCTAAGGTGAACACTGCAAAAACTGTAGTTAAAGCGGATGCCAATTTATAGATGAAATGCGCCATTTGTTTAGTCTTTATCGCTAGAGTAAAAGTACGAGCCAAAGCGAACTCGGAATTTTCGCTTTGATTTTTTTGTATTACTTTGGTCGAAATCAAATTTCAACTGGGCGTCTCGCATCACTGACTTAAATGCTTGTCGCCAAGCGATAGCGGCGGTTTTGTGTAGCTGTTGCGCAGATTCTTCTGATAGCTCATCGACATAGATGGCTTGTTCGAGGAAGCTCCTATCGTCGTGTAAGTTTGCGCAGGCTGCAGCGATGTGGTCGTGTAGATTGTTTTGAAATTGTTCGCCTAATTCTTTGAAACCCGTTTTGGGAGTAAAGCCTTGAACAATCAGCGATACGCAATCGTCAGTTTCCTGCACTAACCCTAGACGTAGTAAATCATCTAACAATGCTCGTGGTCGAACGTCAGTACTTATACTCGCTGCCAGGCCGTCAAAACTGATGATGCTGCCGCTTCTTTGCAAAGTTAATGGGCGATCTTGAGTGTCGAGAAAGTCAGCGTGGCTCATCCATTTGGCAACTAGTTGGGCGCTAGCGCTGATAGGTTTTCGTAAAGAGGTCGGTGCGGAATCGGCCAGCCGCGTTAGGTTTCGAATATCACGTCGATGTATGCCCGATAGCAAGCTTATAGCGCTATCGGTGGTCGCTTTTTGCTTTTCCGTAAGGTCGTTGATAGCAGCTTCTACGAAGCATTTTTTTAACGCTGCTGTAAATGTCGTATAGGTAATACCGTGCTTAAGCATAAGCCGGATGAGGGGCTTAAGGAGCACCAGAGATGCGTCGAGAATTATTTTTGGGGCACTAGACATATTGTTTTATGTGGAATATTATCCCACAATAATTGCGATTTAAGTAGTATATTTTGAAAATTTTCTAATCTTCCGATTTGATGGAGGTGCGTTCTATGAATAAGCAAAACTGTATGTCCCTAAGACCTATTCTTTTTGGTAGTGCGGTTTTTGTAGGATTGCTCACGGGTTGCGGCGGGGGCGGTTCTTCAAGTACGCCTACTTCTGTCGCAATAGCAGAAAAAGATTTAACTACGTCACAGCCAGGCGAGTTACTAAACTACGTACGTACCCAGCTTAAGTCTCAGCTTAAGGCAAGTGGCACTTCGCTAAACGGGGGACAAGTAACCCTCAGTGCGTCATCGAGCTCAGCCGCTTCTCCGCCAAACCTCAACGATGCTTCGGCAGTGCAGTTCTCTGGCTCTACGCTGCAAGAAGATGGCGTCGATGAAGATGATTTGTTGAAAACAGATGGCACCATGATTTATGGCCTATCCAGCTCAGCAAAGCGTTTAGTGGCTTATCAGCGCGATTCTGCAGGTGCAGTAACGCAGAGTGCTTCAATTAATTTTCCCGCTACCTTCTATTCGTCTGGCATGTATTTATTCAGTCAGGTGAAGAAATTAGCCGTGATAGGTTCATCGTCTACTACTTACCCTTCAATACTTCCAGCTTCGACTGCGGCTGCACCTTCAATGGCGATTTACCCCAATTACATGCAAAACAAAATTGCTATTTCCCTCATCGATACGAATTCTCCAAATTCGTTGACGATAGGTAAAACGATTTCTATTGATGGTAATTTGGTGGGTAGTCGAGTGATCGGCAACGTCCTATATCTGGCAACTTCGTTTCAACCTCAAGTAGCGTTTACCAATGAAGCAATTGATGCCCTGAAAGCTTCTGACGTTCTACCCACCATACAAATTGACGCGAATGCGCCAACGCCACTCCTCGCTGAAACCGATTGTTATTTGCAAGCGAAAAATGCATCTAGCAGTAGCGCCATCACCACAATTACGGCGATCGATTTGAGTAGCGCATCGCTGACACGCAATAGCCGATGTTTCGTAGGTGGTAGCGAGGCCATCTACGTGTCAGAAAAAAGCGTGTATTTCGCAACGACTCGCTATTCGTACGCGTTAGCGGCAACCTCTGCGGCATCAACCACAGCAGTGACGTCGGCGATTTGGGCTTACCCAGCCGATATAAAGACCGATATCCATAAATTTTCTATCAATGGCTTAACCGTCAAATACAAAGCGTCAGCAGAAGTGAAAGGCCACTTAGGTTGGGCACAAGACAAGAAGTCCTATCGGATGAGTGAATTAGGAGATGATTTGCGCATTGTTACGTTTACGGGCGAGCTCGGGTGGGATTTTGCACCAACAGTTGACCCAACTGCGAGTCAAGCTTCGGGAGTTACTCCGTCGCCTGCAACTCTCACCATTTTGCGAGACACGGGCGCAGAACTTAATATCGTCGGAACGCTTCCAAATAGTAAGAGACCTGCGCCGATTGGCTTACCCAATGAACAAATTTATGCGGTTCGATTTTTAGGCAACAAGGGTTTTGTGGTTACGTTTAGAAGAACCGACCCTTTGTATGTGCTTGACCTGTCTGATGCAACCGATCCTAAAACCGTGGGTGAATTGAAAACCCCCGGCTTCTCCAATTATTTGTTCCCGGTTGGGGCAAACCTGTTGTTCGGAGTAGGGCAAGATGCTGCTAGCACTGGTCGCGCTCAAGGTGTGAAGATTGGGCTGATCGATATTTCAGATCTCGCAAGCCCAAAAGAAATTGCCACGCGAATTATTGGTAAGAATGGCAGTGCTAGCGCGGTTGACGGTGGTGCACACGGCATCAACATTTATACGGTGAACGGTATTGCCCGAGTGGCCTTGCCTATTCGGGTGAATGAAACGCCAGATCTGTATGGCACCTTTGCGCCAACCTACCAAAGTTTGTTTCGCTTTGAGATCAATGCGGCAGCCAAGTCGTTGAGCGATAAAGCGTCTGTTTCAGGCGTTCCTTTGAATTCGACCAACTCGTGGAACACGCCTGGTTTGTTCGACGTGCTGAACGTTACCAATAGTCGCTCCGTGCAAATCGCCGATCAAGTGTATTTCTTTAACGGAGGCTCACTGACAGGCAGTACTTGGTAAACATATTGATGTTAGGCAGTCGCTTTTGTCTGCGGAAACATCTGATCTGCGAGCTTTAAACGCTGATTCGTGAAAAATACCTTGAACTTATCGCGGCTCATCGACATCCGGGCTAGTTTAGGCAAACCTTCATAGAAAATTGGGCAAACGCGGTCGAGATGCTCGTCTGACAACATGATGTCGCGCACCGGCATGTCGAGCTCTTTCGAAAGCGCGCTGAGCTGCGCCGCTTGGTTGTTGTTTTTTTGGTAAGCCATGAATCATTCTTGCAAGGGTAAATGGGTAGTAAATACTATGCCATGAACTCGGATGCCTTCGGTGCGAAAGGCAAGCCGTCAATCGGAGCAGGATGCCACCGGTCGAAAGTTGTGGTTCACAGCACCAAAACAACGCTTTTTGGCCTTCGCCGCGACCGATTAGCCGAATCTGTGCCGAAAAGCTTGCTTCTATACTTCGATCTGCGGAAAATCTTTATAAATCAACGACTTGACTGCGATTTTCAAAGAATGGCTACCGATCCTTTTATTTTTATAGATGATGACAACGACGTTGTAGATCAGAACGCGATGACAAAGTCGGAGCTGATCAATCGATTGGCCGAGCGTTTTCCGCAGCTTGTGACCAAAGACGCCGAGTTTGCAGTAAAAACCATTCTCGACTCTATGTGCGAAGCGATGGGGCAGGGCCAGCGTATTGAAATTCGTGGTTTTGGTAGTTTTGCGCTGTCGGTTCGGCCACCACGTATTGGGCGCAACCCAAAGTCAGGTGAACGAGTGATGGTGAAAGAAAAGCGAGTGCCGCATTTCAAGCCTGGAAAAGAGTTGCGTGAACGGGTTGATGACGGGCGCGAGTAAACTATTAGGTTATGAAAACTATCGCCACGTTCTTTCGAATTTGTATTTCGGCAATTTTGTTTGTTGCTGCGTTGGGTTTTGCTGTTTCCAACACGACCATTACTGAATTGAAGTTCTGGGGGCTCGACTTTTACTGGCGAGCACCGCTAGTCGTATTTCTGCTGATATTCTTTGCGGCAGGCGTGGCAGTCGGCATTCTTGCTGTGGCGCCTACATTATTTAAACAACGGCGTGAGGTTGGTAAATTAAAAAAAACAATTTCTAAAGCGTCTGCCTCGGCTGCAGAAAGCGCTAAACAAGGATCGAGTATTGCACCGTTGATTAGCGATGCACCGCCATTGCTGAGCGATAAGTCTGACAAGCGTTAGGTGAGCTGTTTTGGAATTCGAAAACTGGTGGCTTTTAGTCATTCCCATCGCCTTTGCCCTAGGTTGGTTTGCCGCACGCATGGAGCGGAAATCATCGAAAGTGCTGCCAACAGGGCTACCCGATGCTTACTTTAAGGGCTTAAATTTCCTGCTCAATGAGCAGAGCGACAAAGCCGTTGATGCCTTCATAGATGTTGTAAAGCTTGAGCCTGAAACCATCGAGCTGCATTTCGCATTAGGGAACCTATTTCGTAGGCGCGGGGAAACGGATAGGGCAATACGCGTCCATGAGAATTTAGTGTCTCGAACGACCTTAACGTCGGCGCAAAGAAGCCACGCCTTGTTTGAGTTGGGCCAAGACTATCTAAAGGCAGGGTTGCTTGATCGAGCCGACGATACCTTCGCAAAACTTGAAGGTAGCGAGTATGCCAATGCGGCCCTTCGCTTGAGACTTGATAGTGCGCAAATGGTAAAAGATTGGCCGCTCGCGCTTAGTCACCTCGATAAAATGACGGAGAGCGATGGATTGAGCAGCTTAAGAGCACATTTTCATTGTGAAATTGCTCAGCAAGCTCTGAACTCAGACTTAACAGATCGCTTTGATCGAGCCATGGTGGCTATTGATTTAGCGCTTCAAGTGGATCCAGAGCATATTCGAGCGCATTTGATGAAGGGGCAAGTCTTTCTGGCACAGGGCTTGGAAGCTGACGCTGCGCTCACTTGGGCCTGGGTACATCAACACGCGCCTGGGCATTTAGCGCTTGTGATCAAGCAGTGGGCAGATTTGCAATGCAATGGGGGGCAATATGATTTAGCCATTTCTGCTCTTGAGACGTTACTTGTAAAAGCACGGAGCGCTGATGCGTTTGGCGCACTGGTTGGGTTGCGGGAAAAACGCGACGGAAGCGAAGCAGCGTTACTTTGGGCGCATGGTGTTTTGCATAAAGAGCCCTCACTTCTAGGGCTTGAAAGTTATTTGAGGGCTGAAACTAACGCTGGTTTGGCAGGCGAATCTAATAAAGATGCGCAGCTGCTTGGTGCGTTGGTGAAACACCAGTCGGCTAGAGCGTCGCGCTATGTGTGCGGAAACTGCGGTTTTAAAGCTCGTCAATACTACTGGCAATGCCCTGGTTGCAACCGATGGGATTCATATTCTCCTAAGCGCTTAGAAGATTTGAAGATAGATGCCTAAATAGTCTTAAATAACTTTAAATTTAGCTTTAATCAAGATAAATACTTAGATGGCGAGTTTTGTTGTCAACCGCTTATGGTTGGTTTCGTTTTAGCACACAGCCGCAACAAGCGGTTTAACACTCTGGAGGATTGGATGAAGAAGATTGTTTTAGCGCTAGTCGCATTTTTCGCTGCTTTGAACTTTGCATTTGCTGCTGACGCGAACTCAGCCAGCAAAGCTGAACTAGAAGCGATAAAGGGAATTGGCCCGACTATTTCTGATCGTATTATCGAAGAGCGTAAAAAAGGCGCATTTAAGGATATGAAAGACTTGGAAGAGCGCGTTAAGGGTATTGGCGAAGAAAACGTCAAGAAAATGAGCGCTGCTGGCTTGACAGTGGGTGGTGGCAAAGGTGCTGCACCCAAGGCTGAACCGAAGGTAGATGCCAAGAAAGACGCACCTAAAGCTGAAGCCAAAGCCGATGCTAAGAAAGACGCTCCTAAGGCCGAAGCCAAAGCCGATGCCAAAAAAGACGCTCCTAAAGCTGATGCAAAAGCCGATGCTAAGAAAGACGCACCTAAAGCTGATGCAAAAGCCGATGCTAAAAAAGATGCTCCAAAGGCTGACGCTAAGGCCGAAAAGAAAGCTGAACCAAAAGCTGAAAAGAAAGCTGAAGCCAAGGCTGAGAAAAAATCAGACAAACCAGCAGCAAAAGATGAGAAGAAGGACGACAAGAAGTAATTCATCGTTTTTCCACGAAAACCGCCGGCGAGAGTTGGCGGTTTTTTTTGCCTTCTATTACCATTGATGCATGAACCGCCTCAATCTTTATTTTCGTTTGCTCAGGCTTCACAAACCGATTGGCATCTTGTTATTGCTTTGGCCAACGCTTTGGGCGCTTTGGTTCGCCTCCCGAGGAACGCCACATGGATACGATATTTTTGCTTTTGTGTTGGGTACTGTGCTGATGCGGTCAGCAGGCTGCGCGATAAACGATTTTGCTGATCGAGATTTTGATAAATACGTAAAGCGCACAGCTGATCGACCTTTAACCTCTGGCAAGATTCGATCCTGGGAAGCAGTGGCGTTATTCGTTGTGATCAGCTTGGTAAGTTTGCTGCTCATTCAACCTTATAACCAGCTTACTTGGGTTATGGCTTGTATTGCAGCGTTTCTGGCGGCGAGCTACCCGTTTACTAAACGTTTTCTTGCCTTGCCACAGGCTTATTTAGGCATTGCCTTTGGTTTTGGTATTCCTATGGCCTATGCCGCAGTTTTGGGGCGCCTAGAGCCGTCTGCTTGGCTGCTATTGCTTGCCAATGTTTTTTGGGCTTTGGCCTACGACACTGAATATGCCATGGTCGATCGCGATGACGATATAGCGATTGGTATTCGCACTGCGGCAATCACCTTTGGGCGCTTTGATGTGTTGGCGGTGATGATTTGCTATGGTTTGGCGTTGGGGTTAATTGCCTGCGTCGGTTTTTTGGAACATCGAGGCGTGTATTTTTACGCTGGTTTAGCAGTTGCGGCCGCAATGGCGGTTTATCACTACTCCTTAATACGACATCGAGATAGAGATGGGTGCTTTCAAGCCTTCAATCACAACAATTGGCTGGGGGCAGCAATTTTTATTGGGCTAGCGATTGACTATTTACTTACCTGATTCATTTACCCAATTCTTCTGCTCTATCCTTTGCCGCTTTGATTGCTCCAACCATTGCATTGGCAACATTATCTTTTCGAAGCGCTTCTAAACCTGCAAACGTGGTGCCACCTTTTGACGTGACTTGTTCTCTCAATGTTCCAAAATCTGTGCCGGAGCGCAAAGCGAGTTGTGAGGCGCCTGCGAAAGTATGCTCGGTTAAAAGCTTCGCTTGCTCTGGCGTGAACCCCTGAGCGATTGCACCAGCTTGCATGGCTTCCATCAAATAAAAAACATAGCCAGGACCGCTACCGCTCACTGCTGTAACCGCATCAATCATTGCCTCTGAGTTCACCCACAGTACTTCGCCGGCCGCTTTCATTACGAGCTGTGCCGCTGATTTGTCTGCGTCTGTCGTATTTTCGCTGGCCACTAAACCAGTTATTCCTAAACCCAGTGTTGCCGGAGTGTTTGGCATTGCTCGCACGACTTTTACAATGCCTCCAGCCCACTGCTGAATAGACGCAATCCGGGTGCCTGCAGCAATGCTTAAGAGTAAGCCCTCTGGCCTGTACTTGCCAAGCGTTTGGCAAGCAATTTCCATTTGTTGTGGCTTTACCGCTAGAACGATTACCTGAGCAGCAGCGCATTGCGCGTTAATTTCTTCTAAGCATTCGAATGCCAAGGTTGAAATGTTTTGGCCAAATGCAGACTTCAGTTTTTGACGTTGCTCTGCCATCGGTTCTACGACTCGAACCTGATGCTGGGCACTACCTTTCGCAAGGCCTGCGATTAGAGCCGTGGCCATATTGCCGCCACCGATAAAAGTAATGTTCATGCCGATTCTTTTCTTTTTAAGTATGACTTCGGGTTCAAGCCCATGATTAGAAGGACCGCGCCATATACCGAAGCCGCGCTAATGATGACAAATAGCGTAATAAAGGCTCGACGCAACGGTTCGCCTTGCATTGCTATCCAATCGAATCTTGCTGCGAAAAAGCTTAAGTGGGCTGCCATGGCTAAAGATGCACCAAAGATTTGCAATGAAAAAAGTAGCCATCCTGAGGTTGGGCGATAACTCCTGCGTTTTAAGAGAATGACCAAAAGTGCCCCCGCATTCAGTATCGCGCCGAAAGAAATCGCTAACGTTAAACCAACATGCCCCATGCCTGCTTTTTCGAAAAAAGGTACTAAGCCGTAGTTCATTATTTGCGTTAAGACAAGCACGCCGATGGCTACTTTTACTGGGGTTCTTATATCCTTCATTGCATAAAAACCAGGGGCTAAAATTTTTATTGCAATCAAACCAATTAGACCCACCGCATAGCCAATGACTGCCACCTGCGTCATCGTGACATCTTTGACAGTAAATTTTCCGTAGTGAAATAAAAGAGCGGTTAAGGGTTCGGAGAAAAGTGCCAAACCAACGGTCGCCGGTACGGCCATCAACATGCTTAGGCGTAGGCCCCAGTCGATTAGATTGCTGTACTTCTCAGTATCGCCTTCGTTGCTGGCTCTAGCTAGGCTGGGCAGCAATACAGTTCCTAATGCAACGCCAAGCAGCGCCGTCGGAAACTCCATGAGCCTGTCGGAATAGGTTATCCAAGACACGCTACCAGAAGGTAGGCGCGACGCAATATGGGTATTGATGATGAGGCTAATCTGGGCGACCGATACACCTAGCAATGCAGGCACCATTTGTCCCATGACTGCCCTCGTGGCACCGTCTCGGAAGGCTGGCATTGGATTGAGCGCGATTCGTGGAAGCAGGCCTCGTCGATTCAGAGCCCATGCTTGGAGCGCTAATTGGCTAATTCCGCCTACCACAACCCCGGCGACCAAAGCGTAAATCGGTTGTGAAAACGCGCTAGTGAGCGTGAGTGAGGCAACGATAAAACACAAATTTAGTAGTACTGGGGCAAATGCGGGAATAGCGAAATGCTTCCAAGTGTTCAATATGGATGCAGCAAGCGCCACCAGCGAAATAAAAAACACGTAGGGGAACATCCACCGGGTCATGGTGACGGCAGGCTCCCAAGCCGTCTCCTTAAGCCCTGAGGCCATTAACCATACAAGTACAGGCGCTGCCATGACGCCGATGACGGAAACAGCCAGCAATACCCAGAAAAGGGCAGTGCTAACGTTGCTAATCAAAGGTTTGATGCGGGCTGTTATGCCCTTAGCATCGGTTTTTGCGTGCACCAAAATCGGTACAAATGCTTGCGAAAACGCTCCTTCGGCGAAAAGCCGGCGCAACAGATTAGGAAGCCGCCAGGCAACAAAAAACGCATCGGTGAGGGCAGAAACCCCAAAAATTGACGCAATCAACGTATCTCTTATTAGCCCCGTAATGCGTGAGACTAGGGTCAGTCCACTTACGGTAGCTGCAGCTTTGAACAAACTCATGCAGTCACTTTATCCCAAATCATTGTATAATCGCAGGCTTTTCTCTAATTTCTTTCAAACGCAGAAACTTCAAACGTCCGGATTATCTCATGGCAAATATTGCTTCAGCTCGTAAACGCGCCCGTCAGGCTGTTAAACAAAACGCACACAATTCAGCATTACGCTCGCAATTGCGCACGGCAGTGAAAACTGTTCGTAAAGCAATCGCTGGTGGTGATAAAGATGCGGCTGCAAGAACATTGCAAGCGTCGCAAGGCGTCATCGCGCGCATTGCAGACAAACGTTTAGTGCATAAAAACACCGCTTCTCGCACTATTAGCCGTTTGGCTCAAGCTGTTAAGGGTATGGCTTAAAACAGCATCGCTTAAGTCTTATAAATGTCCTGGCTTTTTGGCTAGGATTTATTGACTAAAACAATGCCTGCCGCTATCAAAGCGGCGGCAAGCACTAGGCTGGCACCAAGAGGTTCGTCTAGTAATACGGCTCCGAAAATCATCGCGAAAAGCGGTGTTAGGAACGTAAATGCATGAAGTGTCGTGGCGTTATAGCGCGACACCAGCCAAAACCATGCTAAGTAACTAACCGAGGCAACTAAGAAGATGCCGTACGCCAACACGCCTGCTAATAATGGTGTGTAGTGGATAATGCCTTTTTCTTGGGCAACCGCCGAAGCGATTAGCAGAATCACGCTCGAAAAGCCGATTTGATAAATCAAGTTTTTTTCCGGCATGGCGCTTTTTAGTTTTGTCGCCTTCACCACTAAAGTAGTCGCAGCCCAAGCAATTGCGGCAAGTAAGCACAGCATGTCACCAAGGAACATTTGTTCCGGCGAGGGTAAATTTGCGCCCGTACTTGGTTTACCAAGCATGACTAAAACTACCCCGCCGAACGCGCAAACAAGGCCAGTAATTTTTCTGGCATTTAGCTTATCGTTTGCGATGAAAAAATGCGCACCAATGGCAACGAAAAATGACGACATATAAAGCATCAAGGTGCCTCGCGAAGCGGTCGTCAACATAAGACCTTGAAAAAGCAGGATAAACTCAAGCCCAAATAAGGCTCCTATCACCATGCCCAATCCAAGGGTGCCGTCGATTTTAAGGGCCTGAGGTTTTTTCCAGAAAATCCAAATCAATAAAACAATGCTGGCACCAGCTGATCGAATGCCAGCATGCATGAGCGGTGAAATATCTGCTCCTGCCGCTCGAATGCCTACTTGGCCCAAGCCCCACATCGCGCACAGTAATACTTGTAGCAACGCAGCATTTAGCGGTACTGCGCTCAAACTCGACTACCGAATAAAGCACTTCCGATTCTGACAATGGTAGAACCTTGCGCAATAGCCAACGCTAAATCTGACGACATGCCCATCGATAGTGTGTCGACATCGAAACCGAGTTTTTGTAGCGTTGTTAGTGCTGTTCGCGCCTTGGTAAATTGCTCTGTGAGTTCGTCTACATTCTGTGTCGCCTCTGGAATTGCCATGATTCCGCGAAGTCGAAGTTTTGGTTGCTTAGTGATTGTTTGAGCAATGCCTACAACCTCGTCTATTGCACAGCCGCTTTTGCTGGCCTCTCCTGAGACATTGACTTGAATACAAACGTTCAACAAGTGAAGGTGGGCTGGGCGCTGTTCATTGAGTCGAATGGCAATTTTTTCGCGTTCGATGGAATGAACCCATGCGAAATTCTCGGCTATTGATTTCGTTTTATTACTTTGAATAGGCCCAATGAAATGCCATTCAAGAGATAAATCTGGCCGTCTAGCGGAACACACAGCAATTTTCTCGACGGCTTCTTGCACATAGTTTTCGCCGAAGGCAATCTGGCCACATTCGGCAACCGATAAAACGGCTTCCGCCGGAAATGTTTTACTGACTGCGAGTAGCTGCACCGAACCAAGAGGGCGCTTGCAGGCTAGGGTTGCTTCGTGAATTTTGGAAATGAGGCTTGCGTGGCGACTGTGCAACATAGTTTGACCGCTCATCGCGATGGTGCGCCCAAGAGCGGGCTCTGATGTGTGGCTATATTTACCGAGCGCACCATGGAGAAGTAAGTGTTTGAGATGTCAAAGTCTCTCAGATGGCTCAAGATAAGCTGGCTCAAAAGCCAAAGGAAATAAAGCATGGATATTGCCGAATTACTCGCGTTTGCCGTTAAAAACAAAGCCTCTGATCTACATCTGTCAGCGGGGCTTCCCCCCATGATTCGTGTGCACGGTGACGTTCGACGCATTAACTTGCCAGCGATGGAGCATAAAGACGTACACGGCATGGTGTACGACATTATGAACGACTCTCAGCGTAAAGAGTACGAAGAAAACTTAGAGGTGGACTTTTCCTTTGCTATACCTGGCCTAGCTCGCTTCCGTGTGAACGCGTTTATGCAGCAGCGTGGTGCCGGAGCAGTAATGCGAACCATTCCATCGAAAATTCTATCGCTTGAAGAGCTTAATGCGCCTAAGGCTTTCGGTGAGTTGTCAATGCAACCACGCGGTTTGATCTTGGTGACTGGCCCAACCGGTTCGGGCAAATCAACCACTCTGGCTGCGATGGTGAACCATATTAACGAAAGCATGTACGGACATATTTTGACGGTGGAAGACCCCATTGAATTTGTTCATGAGTCTAAACGCTGCTTGATCAATCAGCGCGAGGTTGGCCCACAAACACTGTCTTTTACGAATGCGTTGAAATCGGCGTTACGTGAGGACCCCGACATTATTCTGGTTGGTGAGTTGCGTGACTTAGAAACTATTCGCTTAGCGATGACGGCTGCTGAAACTGGGCATTTAGTATTTGGCACGCTACACACCTCATCGGCTGCCAAAACTGTTGACCGTATCATCGACGTCTTCCCTGCAGCAGAAAAAGAAATGATTCGCGCGATGCTTTCTGAATCGCTAAAAGCTGTTATTTCGCAGACATTACTCAAAACTAAAGATGGTAATGGCCGAGTTGCAGCTCACGAAATTATGGTGGGCACTCCTGCGATCCGAAATTTGATTCGTGAAGCAAAAATTTCGCAAATGAACGCGGCCATCCAAACTGGTGCAGCGCTAGGTATGCAAACCCTTGACCAATGCCTAACCGATTTAGTTCGAAAAAACCTGATTTCGATGGCTGAAGCCCGTAGCGCGGCCCTTATTAAAGACAACTTTCCAGGATAAATAATGGAACGCGAACAAGCTTCAAAATTCTTACACGATTTGCTGCGCTTAATGCTCAGCAAAAATGGCTCCGATCTATTTTTAACTGCCGAGTTTCCACCGGCGTTTAAAGTCGATGGCCGCATGGTGCCTGTGTCTAACGTGCCGTTAACCGGGCAACATACTTTGGAACTGGCCCGTGCTCTAATGAATGATAGGCAAGCAGCCGAGTTTGAAGAAAAGCTTGAGTGCAACTTTGCGATCAGCCCTTCGGGCATTGGCCGTTTTCGTGTCAACGCATTTATGCAGCAAGGCCGTGCCGGTATTGTTTGTCGTACGATTAAAATGGAAATTCCAAGTTTTGAGTCACTCGGTATTCCCGATGTTCTTAAAGAAGTGGTGTTAACAAAGCGTGGCTTGGTGATTGTGGTTGGTGCCACAGGCTCTGGTAAGTCGAATACGCTGGCTGCTATGGTTGGTCATCGTAACGAAGCAACCCACGGTCACATCATTACGATTGAAGATCCGGTTGAATTTGTTCACCCGCACAGGAACTGTATCGTTACCCATCGGGAGGTTGGCGTTGATACGGAGAGCTGGCATGCAGCACTAAAGAACACGCTGCGCCAAGCGCCGGATGTGATCATGATCGGCGAGATTCGCGATAGAGAAACCATGGAGCATGCGGTAACTTTTGCTGAAACTGGTCATCTTTGTTTGGCTACATTGCACTCCAACAGTGCTAACCAAGCACTTGATCGAATTATTAACTTCTTCCCGGAAGAGCGTAGGCATCAATTATTGATGGATTTGTCACTGAACCTAAAGAGTATTATTTCGCAGCGCTTAATTCCAACTTTGAATGCAAAAGGTCGCGTGCCTGCGGTCGAAATTTTGCTAAATTCACCGCTAATTTCTGACCTTATCTTTAAGGGTGAAGTTGGCATGATTAAAGACATCATGAAAAAGAGCCGGGAGCTTGGTATGCAAACTTTTGATCAAGCGTTATTCGACTTGTATGAAGCTCGAAAAATTAGCTATGAAGATGCGTTACGTAATGCGGACTCAGTCAACGATTTGCGTTTGAACATTAAGCTAAATAGCAAGATTGGTGGCAGAGATATCAATTCCGGAATTGAGCATCTCGGTATTGTTTAAACCTTAGGTCGTCTTGCGAAGATCTCAAAACCCCACAAACGGCACTCTAAGGCACCGTTAAAGAGTGGGGTTTTTCTTCTTTCTCGCATGCCGAGTGTGCCGGCGAATTTAAGATCACTGGTTAAAAAATGCACCTGCCAGCCACCAAAGTTTTGCCTCAGATTTGCGCCAAGCTCCAAGAACGTACCATCGAGTAATTCGATGCGTTCGCCATACGGCGGGTTAGCCACCATCACGCCAGCTTGTTCGAAAGGTGCAGCAAGATTGACTATATTGCCCAAGCTAAACTGCACTGAGTCACGGGTTAAGCCAGCTCGCTCTAAATTGATGTGGCATTGGTCAATTGATTCAGGATCTAAATCGCTACCCGCAATGTTGAGCTTGGGTCGAGCGGCTCTGGCATCTTGAAAACGCTTTAACGCATCACTTTTTACTGCTTTCCACATTTCTGGGTCATAGCCCTTTAGTTGCTCAAAGCCGAAGCGCCGCGAAAGGCCAGGTGCCATGTCAAGTGCACGTTGGGCAGCCTCAATCACAATGGTTCCAGAACCGCAAAATGGGTCGTACAAAGGTATATTGCTAGCAGGGTTCCAGCCACTAAGTGCAAGTACACCAGCGGCTAAATTCTCCTTCAGTGGGGCTGCGCCCTTGTCCTCTTTGCCCGCTCGCCAACCACGCTTAAACAAAGGCTCGCCAGAGGTATCGATATAGATGGTTGCCTGGGTATCGTTTAAGAAGACAACGATGCGTACATCTGGGTTATGGGTGTCGATAGAGGGGCGATCTCCGCCTACATGGCGAAAGTGGTCGACAATACCGTCCTTAACCCGCAAGGTTGCGAACTGCAAGCTTTTCAGTGGTGAGCGAATGGCGTTTGTGTCGATACGAAGCGTTTTATGCGAACCAAACCATTCTTCCCAATTGAAATTCAAAGCTAGTTGGTAAAGCTCGTCTTCGTTGGCATAGTTGCCCTCAATGACACGAATCAAAATTCGACTGGCCAGCCTACTCCATAAATTTGCTTTGTAAACGAGAGAATCGTCACCTTCAAAATTCACACCTCCTGGTGGCGTACTAATAATGTGCGCTCCTACCGCGACTAATTCGTCTTTGGTTGCGGCTTCTAAGCCGCGTGGGCAGGGTGCGAAAAAATCCATTTTTAAGCTTTCTGCCCAGCCAAAGCACGATCAAGAAAATCTAACCGGTCTTGCCCCCAGAATGGTTCGCCATTGAGTACAAACCATGGTGCGCCAAACACTTTGGCATCGATCGCCTCTTGGGAGTAAGCATCGTATTGCGCCTGACAATTTGGCGCTTGTGCCAACATCGCCACTCCGTCTAATCCGCATTGGTTTGCCAAAGAAACTAATACAGCTTCGTCAGCAATATTGAGTTCATCTGCCCATACCGCTTTAAGAACTGCTCCTGCAAAATTGCATGAACCTTCTTCAGTGGGTGCTGCGATTGTCATCTTCGCGGCTAAATCCCCGCTCACAGGAAAGTACTTCGGAGCAATGTTAAAGGGTACTTTTAAATAGTCGGCCCATCGCTTTAACTCCACCGAACGATAAGCAAGTCGTTGCGCCGGCCTTTGTGCTACCGGTAAGCCACCTGAAACCGGAAAAACTTTACCGCCCAAATCTATAGGCTTCATCTTAATTTTTGCGCCCTGACGTTTTGCAATTTCGATGAGACGGGCATGACCAAAGTAACAATAGGGTGATTGTGGGGCGATGAAGTATTCGATGGTTTGCATAGTTTGGAAATGAATCAGAAAGGTTTAACAACAACGAGAATAACAATGATTACTAGTAGCAATACAGGCGCTTCGTTGTATACGCGATACCAAGTGTGGGAGTGAATGTTGCGGCCATTTTCCAAGCGCTTAAGTAACCGACCATTCATGACTTGAAAGCCAATGATGAGAAGCACTAAGAATAGTTTCGCATGCATCCAGCCACTACTTGTGCTTAAACCGACGCCATAGCCTAACCACATCCAGACACCTAAAAGAAGCGCAAGGCCCATCAACGGATGACTAAATCGATACAGCCTTCTTGCCATACCGAGAAGGCGTGTACGTTCCGCACTTGGATGATGGCCGTCAATCATCGCGAGGTTGACATAGATACGTGGCAGGTAAAACAATGCCGCGAACCATGAGGTAATAAAAATAATATGGAACGCTTTAATCCAGAGGTAACCGGTATCCATCTCTTTTCCTTGAGGGGTGAGGGGTCAAATACGAATTTCGCCGTGCCCAAAAACGACATATTTAAGAGAAGTAAGGCCTTCTAAACCGACAGGGCCACGAGCATGGAGTTTGTCGGTGGAAATTCCAATCTCGGCACCTAAACCGAACTCAAAGCCGTCAGCAAAACGAGTAGATGTATTAATCATGACGGATGCGGAATCGACCTCCCTTAGAAAGCGCATTGCATTGGGATGGTCTTGAGTAATGATCGAATCAGTATGTTGAGAGCCGTAGGTATTGATATGGTTTATGGCACCATCGATATTTTCGACAATGGCAATGGACAGGATAGGGGCGAGATATTCTGTCCGCCAATCTTCCTCCGTGGCCACATGACATTCAATCTCATGTTTGGCCAGCAGCAGGCGAGTTGCCGCATCGCCGCGTAGCTCAACTTGTTTATCTCGATAAATTTTGCAAAGTGCTGGCAATACTTCTGCTGCTATCTCATGATGAACCAACAACGTTTCCATTGTGTTGCAGGGCGAGTAGCGCTGAGTTTTCGCATTGTCAGCAATTTTGATCGCCATTAGGACGTCTGCAGACGCATCGACATACACATGGCAAATACCGTCTAAATGCTTTATGACGGGAACTTTTGATTCTTCGCTAATACGGGCGATGAGTGATTTGCCACCGCGAGGCACGATTACGTCGACGAACTGAGGCGACCGAATGAGTTCCCCCACCGCTGCTCTATCTGTTGTTTCAATCACTTGTACCGCTGCGCCGGGCAAATCCGCGGCGTTTAAGCCCTCTCGAATACAGGCGGCAAGTGCTTGGTTGCTATGAATCGATTCGGAACCACCGCGCAGAATTGTGGCGTTACCCGATTTAATGCAAAGGCCAGCAGCATCGATCGTAACATTCGGGCGAGATTCATAAATGATGCCGATTACTCCAAGCGGTACGCGCATCTTCCCAACTTGGATTCCACTGGGCATAAACCTCATGCCAGAAATTTCACCGATAGGGTCCGCTAGGGTGGCGATTTGCTCTAGGCCTTCGGCCATCGTCGCAATGGTTTTGTCAGAAACAATTAATCGGTCAATAAATGCTGCATCGAGGTTGTTTAATTTCGCATGGGCTACATCTTTCGCGTTGGCTGCTTTAATCGCTAAGGCATTGGCTCGAATCGCTATTGCAGTCGCTATCAAAGCAGTATTCTTCGCTGTTGTGGAGGCTTTGCTCATCAAACGCGACGCAGCCCTTGCTCGGGTGCCAAGGTCTTTTATGTAAGCAGGGATGTCGATTTTAGTGAGTTGCATGATGTTTATTGCGCTATTCGAAGCGTGAGCTCTTGAAAACCGGCCCAAGTTCCGGTGTGAGTATAGCCTGTCGCGGCCCCTTTAATAATACGGTCCACGAGTGCGGCCTGCGAAAGCGATGCTTCTAAGCGCTTGATATCGCAACGTTTGACGGCTTGCTCAAAAAGTCGATCTCTGGGGGGGTAAATTCGTTGGCGCTGCATGATGCCCGTTAGAGGCACGCGACGTTCATGGGCTTGCCGCAATGCAATCAGTGATCGAATTGCGTCAGTGAGTGCCCAAAGTAACAGCGGCCCCGCTTCGCCTTCAGCTTGTAATCCGTTTAAGGTTCGATAAAGGCGCGCGGAATCACCGGCCAACATGGCGTTTACAGCATCATAAACGTCGTATCTAGCTACATTAAGAACCGCTTGGTTGGCTTCTTCTTCAGGAACGATGGCTAGCGGTGTTGCCTCGTTCGCATTGTTTAAAGTGGTATCTAATGCCCCTGGACCAAACAATAACGCCAGTTTTTTTACCTCTTGGTCGGCCGCAAGTAAGTTGCCCTCAACACGTGCCGCAATAAGTTCAATTGTGGCCGGATTCGCTTTCAAGCCATGCCGGAGTAAGCGCTGCTCAATCCACTTCGGAAGTAATGCTCTATCGACTGGGTAAACCGGAATAATTAAGCCAGCGCCCTCGAACTGCCCAAACCAAGATGTACTGGTTGAGCTTTTGTCTAAACGCGGGCTAGTTACCAGTAGAGCGGTTTCCGTGTCGTTGGCCAATTGTTCGGCCGCCGCACCCAGTGCCGCGCCCCAGTCTTTTACCGGTTTGCCTGTAAATCGAACTTCAATTAGCTTGCGCGTCGCGAATAGTGAAAGGGCTTGGGTATGAGCCAATAGAGCATCGGGTTTTACAGTGCGCTCAATTGGAATGACAATGCGTTCGGTAAAGCCTTGCAATTTACAGGCTTGGCGATATTCGTCTGACGCTTCTATTGAGAGCAATGGCTCGTCTCCATGTATCCAAACAGCAAGCGGCAGCGACTTGGCTCTACGTTTCAGTAAGCCAGAAAACTCATCGGCGCGAGTTTGCATCGGAACCTTGCTTTGGGTTCACCACACTTAAGCGACGAAGCAGCTGTTGTACCAAATCATCTTGCATCTCGCGATAGAGTAATTCTTCTTCTTGCTGCTTCGCGTTGATAAGCGCGTCACTAGTAGAAATATCCCGTCGTATAACAATTTCTGCAGAGCTACCAATTGGATCCGCCTTACTGTCAAGTATCTGATAACGCAGTTTTTGTCGAAGCTGATATTCACGTGGCCGACCGGTTGCCGAATAGCCGACAATTTCGCGCTCTCTGAGGTCTTGCAGAACCATCAAACGCACTTCGCCTTCTTCTGGTTTTGCAACAAATTCGACCGAATCCTGCGCCCGCATCAAGCGTTTAAAATCAGCCCCAACGGGGGAGCTATCAGCAAAGCTTGTGTATAGTTTCTTGAACGGAAACTGAGTTGGACCTCTGAGTTTAAAGCCGCACCCGGCCACCGCTGTGATGACGAGCGCACCTATCAAAAGCTTGGTCCACTGGTATTTCATCAGCCGACCACCACGTTCACAAGCCGACCGGGTACGACTACAATTTTCTTCGGTGCCTTACCCTCGCTATATTTTGCGAACCCTTCGCTGGCTAGTGCGGCTGCTTCAATCGTTGCTTTATCTGCATTGGCCGAAACTAAAAGACTGCCACGAAGTTTGCCGTTTACCTGCAACATCAACTCGATTTCGTCTTGCACCAATGCCGCTTCATCAACTTCTGGCCATGGTGCGTCAAGTAAAGTTGTTTTGGCAGCAAAGCCCATATCGTCCCAAAGTGCGGTTGTGATGTGCGGCACAATCGGATAGAGCACTCTGAGTAAGATGCTGACACCTTCGGCCATTACTGCGGATTGAACTTTCCCTGCCTCAGAGCCGTGGAGCTCAAGGGCATTCAACTGCTTCATACATGCTGATACGACCGTGTTATATTGCAAACGTTCATAGTCGTAATGGGCTTGCTTTAGCACTAAGTGAATTTCTCGGCGCAATTTCTTTTCATCGTCGTTGAGCGAAGTAGTGCTTACATTTGGCGCTAAATCTCCTAGTGCTAAATTGCTTTGTCCAAAATTCCATAAGCGGTTTAGGAAGCGATAAGCGCCCTGAACTCCGGAATCGCTCCAAGCCGCGCTTTGATCCGGCGGCCCCGCAAACATGACGAATAAGCGAGCCGTATCAGCGCCGAACTGCGCAATAATTTCTTTTGGCTCGACAACATTGTTTTTACTCTTTGACATTTTTTCAATGCCACCTAGTTGTACTGGTTTGCCATCTTCTTTTGAGGTCGCACCGATAGGCTTGCCCTTATCGTCATGAGTGAGACTGACTTCGGACGGATAGAACCAGCGCTTCTTACCGTCGGCCTCTTCACGAAAGAAGCTCTCGTTGCTTAGCATGCCTTGCGTGAACAGGTTTGTAAAAGGTTCGTCGAACTTCACAAGCCCTAAATCACGCATCACCTTGGTCCAGAACCTCGCATACAGCAAGTGCAATACAGCATGCTCAATACCGCCGATGTACTGGTCCATCGGCATCCAATAATCGTTGCGCGCATCAACCATACCAAATGCCGCATCAGGACAGGCGTATCGCATGTAGTACCAAGCCGAATCGACGAAGGTATCCATGGTGTCGGTTTCGCGTCGTGCCTTTTTGCTGCAAATTGGGCACACGACACCGGCGTGAAAACCTTCATGTTTATTTAGCGGGTTGCCAGTGCCATCCGGAATGCAATCTTCAGGCAATATCACCGGTAAGTCTTTTTCAGGTACTGGCACGGCGCCGTGTTCGTCGCAGTGAATAATCGGTATGGGCGTGCCCCAATAACGCTGGCGGCTAACACCCCAATCGCGAAGACGCCAAGTAGTTTTCTTTTCCCCTAGGCCTTTGCTTGCTAAGTCACTTGCAATAGTGTCTACGGCCTTTTCGAAAGTCATGCCATCGGTGGTGCCGCTATTGACGCTTAGGCCGTCTTTAGTGCCATACCAATCTGCCCAAGCATTGCTATCGTAAGTATGAGTGCCTAGCGCTGTTACTTGCTTGATAGGCAAAGAGTACTTTTTGGCAAAGGCAAAATCGCGCTCATCATGGGCGGGCACGCCCATTACCGCGCCATCGCCGTAAGTGATCAATACATAATTGCCGACCCACACATCCACCATTGACCCGGTCAGTGGGTGTTGAACTTGAAGACCAGAGTTCATCCCTTCTTTTTCTTTCAGCGCAAGTTCGGCTTCGGTGGTACCACCTTTTTTGCATTCATCGATAAAGGCGGCTAGCTTAGCGTTTGTTTTGGCGGCATGCTCTGCTAACGGGTGCTCGGGCGCAACGGCACAAAATGTCACGCCCATTATCGTATCTGCGCGGGTCGTAAATACATACATTCGACCATCTTGAATGAGCCTCCCGTCAGTACCTTGAATCTTGTGCGGGAATGCAAAGCGAACACCGACACTCTTACCAATCCAATTTTCCTGCATCAGACGTACGCGCTCTGGCCAACCGTCAAGATGGTTTACAACCGTTTCGTGAAGTTCTGCGGCATACTGGGTAATGCCGAGGTAGTACCCAGGAATTTCGCGTTTTTCAACAATGGCGCCACTACGCCAGCCTTTACCGTCGATCACCTGCTCATTGGCCAATACGGTTTGATCAACAGGGTCCCAATTCACCATTTGAGTTTTGCGATAAGCGATACCTTTTTCGAGCATTTTCAAAAACATCCATTGGTTCCAGCGGTAATAGCTCGGATCGCAGGTAGTGACTTCTCTCGTCCAATCGAATGCAAGGCCTAATGGCTGCATTTGATCCTTCATGTCTTTAATGTTCGCGTAAGTCCATTTCGCCGGCGGCACATCATTGGCAATTGCGGCGTTTTCCGCAGGCATGCCAAAGGCATCCCATCCCATGGGCATCAACACGTTGTAACCTTGCATACGCATGGCCCGGTACATCACGTCATTGATCGTGTAATTACGTACGTGACCCATGTGTAATTTGCCGCTTGGGTATGGCAGCATAGAACAGGCGTAAAACTTTCCTTTTGGAAAGCGAGGGTCGTTTTCGAGAGTTAGATAGGCCTTCGATGCCTCCCATTGGGCGCGAACTGTGGCTTCTATGGAGGAAGGCGTGTATTTTTGTGGGTGTTTTGCGTGCATACTGCCATTTTAACGGCACTTATTGAGCACCCTAGTTGGGCAGGCGTCGCATTTATTGGGGGATTACAAATACTTAGGCAAGAGCCTGGATTTATAAGGCCCAAATTGCCCTCTCTGGAAGAAATGGTTTTGTTGCCCTTCGTTGCAGATTAGTACAACATACACTTACTAAAAGAATTTCTTTATCACCATCTTCGTCATTATCTTTGGCAATCCTGAGATAAATAGGGCGCGAGCGTTTTGGGAGTATTAATGGAAAACGATGCGCAAATTGCAAATGAAACAGCTACCGATACTGAAAGCGACTTTAGCTTAGCCGTGGCAGCGCGTATTCTCGACGTCGTAGGCAAACGAAAAGAGCCTTCGCACTTAAGCGAGATCTGCCGCTCTGTAGAGCTACCAAAGCCAACTGTATTTCGCGTCCTTAGCGTGCTGGAACAAGCGGGGCTTGTCGGTAGACATGCTGATGGTCGTCATTTCGGTAAGTCGCAAACATTATCGCCAGTTGCCAGAGCGGCCTTACTCAATAAGGAAAGCCAGGCAACTCGTAGGCAGGTTCTTGAAGAGCTTGTTGATGCGGTAGGTCACACTTGTAATCTCACTATTCCGAACGGCAATTCGGTAATGTATCTTGATCGCATTGAGCGTGGATGGCCTCAAGAGGCATCGTTGTATCCCGGCGCGATGCTGCCACTGTATGCATCGGCTTGCGGCAAGTTGTTTTTGAGCTACATGCCAGTACAAGCTCGCGATAAGTTCGTGAAGCATTGCCCGTTGGTGCAAATTACGGGTAACACATTAACGAATCCTGATCGATTGAAAGTTGAGTTCGAGCGTATTCGCGAGGCGGATTACTCCCTCGACAATGAAGAATATCTCACTGGTATTTATTGTTTAGCGGTGCCGATTTATAACCATTCTGGCCGTCTTGTTGCTGCTGTGGCGATGCATTGGGGACGAGAGTCCGAACCCTTGCCGGTCGCAATTAAGCATCTTGCCGCCTTGAGAGACGCTGCTAAGCGAATCGGTGGAATGATCGACTGGTAGGTTTACAAGGCTAAGTTCATCGCTACTGCACAGCTATGAGTTTTTTAAGCGTTTCTTTGAACGCATCTAGTTCACCCGGTGCAAATTTCCCCGACAATGATTCGCCGTAACCCTGGGCTTCGGCAATCACTGGGTTAATTTTTGATGCTCCTGTTTTGGTTAATGTGACCATCACTTTCCGTGCATCATCAATGTCGGTGTTTCGTTTAATCAGTCTTTGATCTTCCAACCTATCAAGTAGTTTCGAAATTGTTGGTTGCTTAGCCAAACTCACTCTACATAAATCATTGACCGTCCAAGCGATGCCATCGCTCAGGCTCGCCAAAACTCTCCAAGAAAGCATGTTTAAACCATACGTTTTAAGTCTTGCATGAAAATGGCTTGCTGAATCATTGGCTGCTCTTGCCAATAAATACGGTAAGTAATCTTTGTAAAACGTCCCGCTGTGGGACGGTGCAACTGAAATTGGATTGCTTGGCGCAATTGCTTCGGGTGCTAGATCAGTGAACTTACCACGTGAAAATACCAAAGGTCGCTTGGGCACATCGTTTTGCACTTGTGTTTGCTCGAAGTGCAGCACTTCTCCGATAAATAAGACATGGTCACCCTGATCTAGCGCTTGAACGACTTTGCAGCTGAAATGCGCTAGACAGTTTTTTAAGATCGGCAGCTTGTGGAGACCTAATGAATAATCAACGCCATTGAAGCGGTCGGCACTTGGTCGCGAAAATGCCATAGCGGTATCTTGCTGCTCATTGCTCAAAATATTCACGGCGAAGTGACCGTGTGCATTGAACAGCGCTAAGCTACCAGATTTCTTCGCCAAGCTCCACAACACTAAAGGCGGTTCGAGCGATAAGGCGCTAAAGCTGTTGGCGGTCACACCAACTGGCAGCTCTTCCGCCGTATTGCAGGTGATGACAGTAACGCCCGTAGTGAATTCGCCGAGACAGTTGCGCAACTCGCGCGGGTTAAAGTTTGCGGTAGTCATAGATTAGGAGATGAAGGGTTGGTGTTGATATATGAAAAATCATACATTAATATTCGTCCATGAGTATTCAAAGTCCCCAAACTATCGTGAACTCGCATTGGCTAGCTGCCTTTGTGAAAACTTTTACCTTATGCGGCGTGCAGCCTGGCGACGTATGCGCAGTATTGTGCGAAACAACATCAAGGAGAGTTAACGTCGAACTATCGCAGTTAGCGCTTGCGCAGCTGGGCGCGAAATGTTTTACGATAGAGCTCGCAACGCCTAAACAATCAGCACCCGTCGCAATTCGGTCAACTGGTGCTTCGGATGCCATCGCAGGATTAGCGCCAGTCGTTGCTGCCTTAAGCCAAGCCGTTTTTATCGCCGACTGCACTGTCGAGGGTTTGCTACATGCTCCAGAGTTGCCGCAAATTTTAAGCACAGGGGCACGGGTGCTGATGGTGTCGAGTGAGCATCCGGAAGTGCTTGAGCGGTTAGTGCCAGATGTGGCTTTAGAGCCAATCGTGAAATCGCACATCAAGCGTTTACGTAGCGCTAAGGCAATGCATGTTAGCTCGCAGGCCGGAACTGATCTTTTGATCGCCGTTGAAGGTGCACCGGTAGGCGGCGGCTGGGGCTATACCGCTAGACCTGGAACAATCTCTCATTGGCCGGGTGGGCTTTGTCTGTGCTTTCCGAAGGCAGGTAGCGTGAACGGTTTGCTTGTAATGGATGTTGGCGACGTAAATCTTACTTTCAAGCGTTATCTTGAATCGCGCATTGAACTCACCATTGAAAATGATTTCATTACAAGTATTGCTGGCGTTGGCGTGGATGCGCAGCTGATGCGTTCGTACTTTGCGGCGTGGAATGACAAAAACGCCTATGCAGTTTCACACTGCGGTTGGGGTTTGAATCCGAATGCGCGTTGGGACTCCATGGCCATGTACGATAAAAACGACTTTAATGGCACCGAATTAAGGGCTTTCGCCGGCAATTTCCTGTATTCGACCGGAGCCAATGAAACTGCTGCTAGACACACCTTAGGGCATTTCGATTTACCGATTAAAAACTGTACGGTATTGCTCGACGGGCAAGCCGTTGTTGACAAAGGAATGGTCGCTTGATGCGGATTGTGTTTTTGCATGGCATAGGCGGTTTAGCCAAGGGCTTTGACACTCATGTCGCTTACTTCGCTAAGCAAGGCTTTGATGCGATTGCTTTTAATCAATCGGGGTATGGCGGCCAGCCTTTAATTGAGCCTTATACATTCGGTGCTGCGGCTCAGATCTTGTACGAAAGCCTGCGTTCCCGGCCGAGCCAAGCTACGATATTAGTTGGCCATAGTATGGGCGGAATGCTTGCCCAAACTCTTGCCATCATGAATTCGAATTTCAATACGCCATTGAATTTGGCCGCCTTGATACTCGCTCAAACCAGCCCCGCGTTTGGTAATAAAGATGGGCTATTTCAGCAGCGTTTTATTGCTGATAGAACGGCCCCGCTCGATGCTGGAAAAACGATGGCTGATGTTGCCGCGAAACTGGTGCCAGGTATGGTGGGCCCAAACTGCCCGGAAGTGGTTCGTGCTTTCTGTGCGTCTTTGATGGCACAAGTGCCAGCGCAAACTTATCGAGCTGCGCTCAGCGCATTAGTGACATTTGATGCTCGGCCCTCACTGTCTTTAATTTCATTGCCAGTACTTTGTTTAGCAGCGGAACATGACAAAACCGCTCCCGTAGCAGTGTTGGAGAAACTGGCTGCGAAGTTGCCAAATGGGTACTTTGAAAATTTGCCCGGCGTAGGCCACCTCGCGCCGCTTGAGAATCCAGAACTATTTTGTAGTGCCATTGAACATTTTTTAAAAAAGGTTTTGGTATGAATGCACCTTCCGATATCGCAGCGAGCTTTAAAGATGATCTACCAAGCCTGGAAGAGTCGCTCAAACTTAGCATAGGTCTTGCCGAGTTGGACCCCCGCTACACCGTACCGGGTTCTGCATTGGAGCTTACCGCTGAACAACGGTCGATGATCGAATTAGCCGAGAGGGTTGGGCAAACACGGTTAGCACCGAGAGCGGCTCGCTGGGACAAAGAAGCCAGCTTTCCATTCGAGAACTATGATGATTTGCGTGAAAGCGGCTTGCTGGCGCTTTGCGTGCCTAAGGAATACGGCGGTATGGGGGCCGACCTTTATACGTATTCAATGGTATCGGCTACCCTAGGTAAATATTGCGGTGCCACAGCGCTGACCTTCAACATGCATGCATGTTCATCTTTGTGGCCTGGCGTGCTAGCCGATGCCTTAGAGTTCACACCCGAGCAGCGCGCCGAACACGTGGCCCATAGAGCCATTCACTTTAAGCGCATTGTTGAGGAGGGCGCAATTTATGCACAGCCTTTCTCTGAAGGCACTGCGGCAGCAGCCGGCAAAGCACCGTTCGGTACTTTAGCAAAGAAAGTAGATGGCGGCTGGATTATTAACGGCAAAAAGATTTTTGCTTCTCTTAGTGGTGCAGCAAATTACTATGGCTTGCTTTGCACCGAAGATAAAGAAGGTGCTTCAATGCGCGATTCCTTGTATATTGCCATTCCAGCGATTGCAGAAGGCGTCAGTATTGTGGGTGACTGGGATCCCCTTGGTATGCGTGGCACAGTTTCCCGCACGTTGATCTTGAAAGATGTGTTCGTGCCAGATTCAGCGCAAATGATGCCGCGCGGTATGTATGCCCAAGCTGCAGCAAGATGGCCGCACATGTTTACAACACTGTCGCCAACTTACATGGGCATCTCGATAGCCGCTTATGAATTCACTGTGAAATATCTGCGCGGTGAAATCGAAGGCATGGGCCCGCCTGTGAAGCGGAGGCAATTTGCCACCAAACAAATTACCGTTGCGCAAATTCATATTTTGTTAGAGCAAACAAGGGCATTGTTCTTGCGCTGCATGCAAGAGGCCAGAGTTGATCCGGGCAAAGATGTACGCTTGCGCGCCTATGCATCGCAGTACACGATTATGGAAAATGCCAACGAAATTTGTCGCTTAGCGATTCGCACTTGCGGCGGGCAATCGATGTTGAAGACTTTAAAACTTGAACGCTTGTATCGAGATTCTCGCTGTGGTTCTTTAATGTTACCGTGGACAGCAGAGCTTTGTATGGATCGATTAGGAAGAGAAGCTCTTTATGAGCCAGGCGAAGTGGATTAATCAATACTTGGCGATTAAAAGCATTTTCACGTGAGTAACTATTTCGGTGAGTTTATTCAAGTCTGGGCACAACAACGCCCGGATAAGGCGGCTATTCACTTTCAAGGTGAAGACTTCTCATATGCGTGGCTAGAAAATCAAGTTCGTCATGCGACAAGATGGTTAGGCGAACGTAGGGTAGGTTATGGCGACAGAGTCGCTTATTTAGGCTTTAATCATCCGCTAATGCTGGTATTGTTATTTGCTCTGGCACGGCGCGGAGCAATCCTTGTGCCGCTCAACTATCGATTAACAGCGCATGAACACTCGCAACAGCTTCTTGATTCTGAACCTATCTTCTTGCTCGCTGACGAGCATTTCTTCGGTCATGCACAAGGCCTTGGTACGGCAGTCACTGCGCTAGCCGAACTCCATGACGTGCGAGTAACCCGAGATCCAGACTTAATAACAGGGCGTGCATCGGAAGGTCGCCTCGATGACGATCTTCTGTTGGTCTACACCTCGGGCACGACCGGACCGCCAAAGGGTGCCGTACTTACACAAAACGCATTACAGTGGAATGCATTAAATTCCATTCATGCGCATGATTTAAGCTCTGAAGATCGAGTGTTAATAGCATTGCCGATGTTCCATGTCGGTGGCTTAAACATTATGCTCACACCAGCACTTTATGTTGGCGCAACGGTGGCGATTGAAAACAAGTTCGATGCGGGCGTGTTTCTTGATCGAGTTCAACATTGGCGGCCCACCCTTAGTTTGCTTGTGCCAGCCACTGTGACTGCATTGCTTAATCATCCATCATGGCTAAGTACAGACGTGAGTTGTTTTCGTCTAATTAATACAGGGTCATCGATTGTTCCCAAGGCGCTTCTCGAAGCTTGGCATCAACGGGGTATCCCCGCCGCCCAGGTTTATGGTTCAACTGAAACTGCACCGATAGCAATTTACCTGCGACAAGAGGATACCAGTCGTAAACTCGGTAGTGCTGGCTTGCGTGCCATGCACTGCGCGGTAAAGCTAATGAATCTTGATAATAAACAATGCGCTGTTAATGAGGTCGGTGAAATTTTAGTGAAAGGCCCTAATGTGATGCGTCTCTATTGGCGCAACGAACAGGCAACTAAAGAGAGCTTTGTGAATGGATGGTTTAAGACAGGAGATATTGCCTATCAAGACTCGGAAGGTTTTTACTGGGTGGTTGGGCGCTGCAAAGACATGATTATTTCTGGCGGTGAAAACATTTACCCAGCAGAAATTGAAGCGTTAATCTTGGAGCATGAGGAGGTCCAAGAGTGCGCTGTAATTGGGATACCTGATGAGCGTTGGGGCGAAGTACCTGTTCTAGTTGTGGTGATGGTTGCTGGGTCTTCTCTAGGCGTCATAGATTCGTTGCTCCAAACCCAATTAACGGAGCGGTTGGCAAAATTCAAATGGCCAAAGCGGGTGCAAGCTGTAGATAGCTTTCCTAAAACGGCATTGGGGAAAATTCGGAAAGATGAATTGCGAAAAATTTTAAAAGGTTAGTTTTGCTGCTTGAGTTTAAGCCATTGACATTGACGCAAACTTATCTGCTGCGGTCCGCCCGTACTGATAGGCCTCTAAAATAATAGAGTCGCCTTTGGGAATGACAAGGCCCATGATGCGCTGTCGATTCAAAAAGTCTTCAACTGTGTAGGTCTGCCCGTCAAATTGGTAGTTAGCCGCTAGAGGTGTTTTAGTTTTCGTCAATTGACGCACTCCCGAGAGCGTCGTCGTCGGGTGCGGAGAAGGCCGAAAACGAGGAGGAGAGCAACCAAAATACTATGGTCAAGCGAAAAATAGGTTTTGAAGCGTTCATCGATATGAGGTCCCAATAAGACTATTCGAATTGACGCCGCCTAGCGAATGTGGGGTGATCTGATTCATAAATAAACGATTAATGGAGCTAACTTGACCTTACTTACTACGAAGGTTTTTATCGGAGCTAAAATAATGGAATGCACATACGTAAGTGGTCAACGAATAAAATTACCTCTGTTCTAGTATCGGTAGTTTTGCTCGTTAATTTGATGATGCCAGCCATTGCTGGTGCAACCATTAAACGAGATAAATTTTCGACACTTTTTAGCGTCATTTGTACGTCATCTGGTGTGAAGATTGTTGATGCGAACGGTAAGCAATCGGCTCCCAGCCATCATCAACAAGATTCAGTACACTGCGCTTTGTGCCTGCTTGGAGGGTCGCCCTCCTTACCTAATCAAGCCACATCTTTTTTGACCCTATTTCAAGGGCCTTTTGTATTTGAAACCCCTTCAATTTACCCGTTAACATTCAATGAGTATTGGCCCAGCGCTTCGCCAAGAGGCCCACCTGCGATCGCCTAATTAGCCACATGAAATTATTGCGATGAATTGTGGTTCATTCATGCGCTTCATACACTCTATTTAGGATTTTTATGGTTTTTAAATACACGCGCTTTGCCTCAGCGATGGCTACATTATTTTTGGCTTTCTTTAGTATTTCCGCCTTTGCTCACGACTATACGGTTGGCAGTCTGAATATTGCACATCCCTATACTGTTCCCTCTGCATTTGCGGCACAAAATGGTGCTGCGTATATTCGGTCGATAACCAATAAAGGCGATGCGGCCGATCAGTTGCTCAGCGCTTCATCACCAGCTTCTCAAACAGTCGAGTTGCACACCATGAAAATGGATGGTGATGTAATGCGTATGCGCGAAATCAACCTGTTGCCTCTCCCTGCGAAAAGTGAAGTTACGCTGCGCCATGATGAACGCGGAGCCAATGGCTATCACTTGATGCTTATGAAGCTAAATAAACCACTAAACATCGGTGATCGATTCCCACTTACATTGAAGTTCGAGAAAGCGGGTACAGTTGAGGTTATGGTGGTGGTTCAGCCAAGAGGCAAGGCAGACGAATCAGCGGCGCACAAGCATTGAGGTTTGGTGCTTGTACTCTTTAAAAGTTTAGTGGATAAAAAAGACCATCGCCGTAGGAGCACCGAAGAACTGAGTTACGCCTTAACTGTTTATCTGTCGCAGCTTTATTGCTGCGTGAAATATTGAAGATTTCATAAAGGCTTTGTCCTGTCGCTTATCAGCAGATATTTTTGCTCTCACGTTTCCTGGCGCAATCGCAAGTCGGAATGGCTGGACGTTCGAGCCACTCGGTGCCCAATCGCGTCTTCAAGAATCGAATTGAGCAATGCCTGGGTGATCGGCGCTGGCAGCAAATCGCGGGTACTACAGCGGGAACGGATGAGTGCGGAAAGACTGCTAGTCAATTTGATATACAGATTCTCTCAAAGCGTTGCTGTAATCCCGCCGTCGACATACAAAGTATGGCCATTCACAAAATCCGATGCGCTGGACGCTAAAAACACAGCTGCGCCACCTAATTCTTCCACTTTTCCCCAACGACCAGTTGGCACGCGTTTTTCTACCCACGCGGTGAAGTCTTTGTCAGCTACCAATGGCGCGGTCATTTCGGTTTCGAAGTACCCAGGGCCTAAGCCATTGATTTGTATGCCATGCTTGGCCCAGTCGACACACATGCCTTTGGTAAGCATCTTGATCGCACCTTTACTCGCCGAATACGGCGCGATGCCGTAGCGTGCATGCTCTGCATTGACTGACACAACATTAATGATCTTTCCTGCTTTGCGGTGGATCATGTGTTGTACAACGGCCCGACTCACGAAAAATACACTACTTAAATTGGTTGCCATGAGCTTATTCCAATCAGTTGTGGCGTAGTTTTCAAGTGGAGAGCGAATTTGAATGCCAGAGTTGTTTACCAAAATATCGATCGCAACTTGAGTTTTTTCAAATGTGTCGACGGCGGCATTCACTGCATGCTCATCGGTGACGTCGAAAGCCGACATGTGCACTTTTAGCCCAAGTGCTTTGAACTCATCGAATGTACTCTGAAGCACCGTTACGTCGCGACCATTAAGAATGACTTGTGCGCCTGCTTGTGCCAAGGCTTTCGCAAGCGCCTTGCCAATGCCTTTGCTTGAGCCGGTAACGAGTGCTGTTTTGTTTTCTAGGGAAAATGGGTTCATGCTTTTTCTATGGCTCTTGGCTGTGTATTAGGGAGTTGGGTAGCAAAAACTAGGGTTAACGCTGCGATACCCGCCATCACGATGAGCAATGTGGAGAAGCCCGCTGCTTTTACAACAGGGCCAATCATCCACACTGCGGCAGAGCTTGCTCCAAATGAAACCGCCAAACGCATGCCACTGACTCGCGAACGCATTTGATCATCTACGAAGCGAACAATCATCGCGTCGGTAAAGGGAATCGCGCCAAAGATTAGCATCATGAAGGCGATCATGACGAAGAATAAAGTCCAGCCACTCACGAATGATGCGAGCATCAGCACCGGCGCTTGCAGTAGGAGCACGCTCAGCATGACTTTTTTGAGCGGGTAGGCGTCGATTAACTTTCCCACTGCGATTTGTGTGAACGAAGCAATGGTGTAAACAATCGCCAGCAATATGCCTAAGGTCGATGGATCGCTGGCCATTTCAGGGAAGCGAGCCTTCAGAAATTCTGAGTTTCCGTTGGTAGAGAAATTGAACAGCATGCTGCCCGAGGTCGCTGTTAACGTCATGATGAGTAAGACTTTGGTGCGCAGCTTTGGGTCGATATCCAGCAGTTTAGTGTTGCGTTTGGCTGGCGCAATATCTTCTTTCGGTACCGCTAACGCAAATACAACACCCGCGAAGATGCTAAGTACGCCTGGAACAATAAACGCAGCCCGCCAACCAAAGTAGCTTACTAAGTAGCCCGTCAATAGCGCCGCTGCAGCAATGCCTAAGTTGCCTGCCAGGCCGTTTAAACCGATCACTGATCCAGGCTTCTCGACCCCCTGTAAGAGCATGGGAATTCCCACGGGGTGATAAATGGATGCAAATGCGCCCATGAAGGTGAGCGCAAGTCCGAGCTGTAAAGGCGTTTGGGTAAACGAAATAGCTATCCCCGCCAAGCCGATGCCGAAGAAAAATATCAGCATCATGGCCCTTCGGCCCCACTGGTCCCCCAGCTTGCCCGAGGGCAAAGCGCCTAAACCAAACATGAAGAATGCGCCTACGGTATAGGGCATGAGATCTTGCCAGTTAGCGAGGTTGAAATCTTTCGCAATGGCGCCTACGGCGGTTGCGAAGATAAGCAGCATCAAGTGATCCACGGCATGCGCGATGTTTAGTAGCCAAGTTTTCATACCTAGAACTTTATCATGGGCCGGTACAATGAAGCTATATGGCTAATCTACTCGCAAATCTCAATGAACCCCAGCTTGCTGCGGTTACTTTACCTGCTCAACATGCAATGATTTTGGCGGGGGCCGGTTCCGGTAAAACTCGGGTACTGACGACTCGGATTGCGTGGCTCATTTCAACGCAGCAGGTAAGCCCACAAGGTTTGCTGGCAGTAACGTTTACCAATAAAGCGTCACGCGAAATGCTCACCCGCATTTCTTCGATGTTACCGGTGAACCCGCGCGGTATGTGGGTCGGCACGTTTCACGGTTTATGTAATCGGTTATTGCGGGCTCACTATCGCGATGCGGCCTTACCTCAAACATTCCAAATTCTTGATTCGCAGGATCAACTTGCTGCGATTAAGCGCTTATTGAAATCGTTGAATATTGATGACGAAAAATACCCGCCCAAGAATTTGATGTACTTTATCAATGGTTCGAAAGAGGAAGGCTTGCGCCCGAATGAAGTCGAAGCCTATGACGATTACAACAAAAAGTTTATTGAACTGTACACCGCTTATGAAGCACAATGCCAAAAAGAAGGCGTTGTCGACTTTGCCGAGCTGCTACTGCGTAGTTACGAGTTACTACAGCGTAACCAGCCGCTTCGTGAGCATTACCAAGCACGCTTTCGCCATATCCTCGTTGATGAGTTTCAAGATACTAATAACTTGCAATATAAGTGGCTAAAGTTGCTTGCAGGCCATGGGCAACCAAACCCAAGTTCAGTGTTTGCGGTGGGCGATGATGACCAAAGCATCTACGCCTTTCGTGGAGCCAACGTTGGCAACATGGCTGCCTTTGAGCGTGAGTTTAAAGTTCAAAATCTGATTAAGCTCGAGCAAAACTATCGCTCACACGCGAATATCTTGAATTGTGCTAACGCCTTAATTGAGCACAACGACCAGCGGCTCGGCAAAAACCTGTGGACGGATGCGGGCGAGGGCGAGCCAGTTCGCTTGTACGAATCTGTTACGGACTTGCAAGAGGCTCAATGGATGTTGGAAGAGATCAAAGGCCTGATTTATGAAGGCCATCTGCGCGCAGACATCGCAATTCTGTATCGCTCAAATGCGCAATCACGAGTCATCGAACACGGTTTGTTTTCTGCTGGTGTGCCATACAAAGTGTATGGTGGTCTACGCTTTTTTGAGCGTGCTGAAATTAAGCATGCCCTGGCCTACATGCGCTTGCTTGAAAATGCGAACGATGATGGCGCTTTCTTGCGCGTAGTGAATTTCCCGGCGCGGGGTATCGGTGCTCGATCCATCGAGCAGTTGCAAGATGCCGCGAGAGCGAGAAATTTGTCCCTTTATGATGCCGCAGGTTTTACCAGCGGAACTGGTGCTGCGAAAGTAGCTGCATTTGTTAAACTCGTTGAACAGCTTCGCTTCGAAACCCAACAGTTGCCATTGCATGAAATGGTCGAACATATTATCGAGCGCACTGGTTTAGTGACGTTTTATGAGGGTGAGCGCGAAGGCCAAGAACGAGTTGAAAACTTACGAGAGTTGATAAACGCAGCTTCAGCTTATTTAAGTGACCAGAGCATATCGCAAGGTACGGCGGCGAATTTAGGCATCACGAATTCTGAACGTAATTTAGTGACCGATGAGCCACAATCCCCGGACGTTAGCGAGCTCATTACCATACCCGATGCGCCAGGTGCAATTCAAATGACACCGTTGGCCGGTTTTCTGTCGCACGCGTCGCTAGAGGCCGGCGACAACCAAGCCGGTGAAGGTGTTGATGCCGTGCAACTGATGACAGTACACGCGGCTAAAGGCTTAGAGTTCGATGCGGTATTTATTACTGGTTTAGAAGAAGGTTTGTTCCCTCACGAGAACTCAGCCTCGGAAATGGCTGGGCTAGAAGAAGAGCGCCGCTTGATGTACGTGGCTATCACACGTGCTCGTAAGCGCTTGTATATGTCGTTCTCGCAAACTCGTATGTTGCATGGCCAGACTCGCTACAACATGAAATCTCGGTTTATCGACGAGTTGCCCGAAGGAGCGTTGAAGTGGCTTACGCCAAGAACTCAGGTTGGTTATGCAGGCGCTGCATATGGCGGTGGTAACTACGGCTCAAACTCCGGTTCCGCTTGGGAAGAAACTTCGGTAAAGCGCATCGAACGCAGCAGTGAAAGAGGCATCGCTTTTAGAGTCGGCCAGTCGGTAGGCCATGCGAAGTTTGGCGAGGGCGTGATTATCAACATCGAAGGTGCAGGCACCGACGCTAGAGTACAAGTGAACTTCGGGCGCGAAGGCGTGAAGTGGTTAGCCCTTTCAGTGGCTAAGTTGCAAGCGCTGTAAATTCGCGCACAGGCACTACATAGAGCTAGCGGGCAATCTACCGATTCTTGGGCAGGTCGTCGGTTAGTTGAAAGTAAACAAAAGCGAAAATTGCACCTAACGCAATACCTGCCGCGACATCCCAAAAGACGTGTTGTTTGATACCCATCGTTGAGTAAACAATTAATGCACACCACACCCAGCTCACTTTGCGTATCCAGGAGGGCGAGCCGATTGCAAAAAGAATTCGATGCAAGCACAACGCTGTAAATATCGCTGTTGCAACATGTAGCGATGGGCAGGCATTGCCAGACATATCAATTTTCCGAAGTATCGCGAGTGAACTTTCGGTGCTTAGTTCCAAGGCATTAAAGGGCACTTTTGTAGGTAAAAAGTAAAAAAAGCTTAATCCAGTCACACAAACTGCGCCGATTCCAAAACCGTACACAACGAGTGCTTTAAACGAAGGTTGCAACGCGGGTACAAGCGCCGTGTAAAGCCAGAGAGATGCATATGCGTAGAACGCCGGCGGCCAAAACGTAATTAACTCGTCTAGCTTAGTGATTGGCATTTCAAAGACGGCGGCGCTTGGAAATCGCAATAACGCAAAGTAGAGTTGAAAAAATACGACCAAAAAAAATGCGGTTCCAGTTGCCTTGACAAACCAAAGCCTCAAAATGCGGCGCTTAAATTCGAGCTGCCACGTGGGGGCAGTATTCATTAGGCTTGAGAACCGTGGGGTAAACGATCAGCTTCGATTTGTCCAAACGCAAACTCGAGAGTGGCAACCAGGATGCCGCGGCTATGGACTTGTCCGCAAATGTTTACGGCAGAATCAGAAAGTTGTCTGCATTGCAGTTCGTAGTCTAGGCGTTGTTCAGGCAAAACAGGTAATCGAAAAAAGCACTTACGAATTGCCAACAAAACACCTAATCGCCCTATCGCGGCATCTCGGGCTCGTGGGTCTCCTGCTCGCAATCCGGCGGCGGCGATTTGTGCGCCAGCTTCAATAATCATCACACCAGGTACGATTGGGTGCCCAGGGAAATGGCCTTGCAACACAAAAGAGTTTGCGGAAAAAATTGCCGTTCCCTGGTAGTGATTGTGAGCCAGCACTGTCACAGTTTCGGCAAATCTCATCGGTTTTCGATGCGGAATAAAGCGCTCAATAGCGCTCGCATCCAAATGCAAGGGATAGTCAATTGAGATTGATGATTCCACCTCGCTACACCCGCTTCGCAATTAACGACGCGTTGGTGCCACCGAACGCAAACGAGTTTGACATCACTACTTCGAGGTTAGATATTTTTCGACTCACCCTGGGTACAAAGTCTAGGTCGCAACCTTTACCGGCTTGGTCGAGATTCGCCGTCGGTGGTACATCGCCGTTTTGAAGTGCCAATACACTTAGGGCAAACTCGATTGCTCCCGCGGCGCCAATCGTATGACCATGGGCCCCTTTGGTGGAGCTCACGGCCAAGTTATCCGCATGCGGGCCGAAAACCGTGCGAATTGTTTGGGTTTCTGTCACATCGCCTGCATCTGTCGCTGTGCCATGCGCATTGATGTAGCCAACACTTTCAGGCGCTAGGCCAGAATCTTTAATTGCTGCAAGCAGCGCAAGCACCTGGCCCTGCGATGACGGCATTGTGATGTGAGTTCCGTCGGTATTCGTACCAAAACCGCAAATCTCTGCATAGGGCTTTCGTTGGCAGCTAGAAGAGCCGTCATCGGCCTCAAGAATCATCGCGGCGGATCCTTCTCCAATACTAAAACCCGTGCGTTCTGCATCAAAAGGGCGGCAACTAGTTTCAGGTGCGCCTGCTCTGGGCTTTGCCATCACACGCAGGGCGTTCCAACCAATATAGGCGCCAAGATTAATCATGGCTTCAGTACCCAGAACGATCGCTGTGTCGATATAGCCGTGACGTATAGCGCGATAAGCCTCTCCAATCGCAATTGCTGAAGAAGAGCAAGCAACGCTAAATGTATAGCTTGGCCCGTGCAATCGATTTTCGATAGCAATACCAGCGCAAGCCGCATTTGCCATCATCCGTGGCACGGTGAGAGGGTTGACAATTGTAGGGTCGCGATGCACTGAATCCGGACGTTGAAGCTGCTCTATGAAGCGTACATACAAGCTATCAATAGTCTGCGCACCACCAAGGCCTATACCAGCATATATTCCCACTCGATGTCTTTGGTCATCCGATGGCTTGAAGCCCGCATCGGCAATAGCTTCCCTAGTAGCGATCATAGCTAATTGAGTTGCTCGATCAAGGCGCGAATCGGTACCGATAAGCTTAGCCTCCAAACCTATCGGAAGTTGGGCAGCCAATGCGTGGGGTAAGTACTCAAGAATGGATGCTGGTGCTGGAGAGATTGCGCTTTTGCCAGAAAGTGCAGTTTGAAAACTTGAATCTCGATCAAGCCCCAATGAGGTGATCATTCCGATTCCTTTAATGAGTACTTTGCGCATCTTGTCTCAGAGATCTTTGCGGCTTAGAAAGCCGACTGGTTTTTAGGTTTTATCAGAAGCGAGAGCTGTGGGAAGTTCACCACCATGTTTGTTTCGAATAATTTTCTCGATATGTACCATCACTTGGTCGAGTGTCATAGATTGGAACTGCATGGCATCTTCAATGTGTATGCCATATCGATCTTCGACCTCAAAAAGCATCTCCACGACACCCAAAGAATCTAATCCCAAATCAACCATCTTTAAACTTCGATCTGCCAGCTTCTCAGGTGTTACGCTAGGCTGTGTTAACAGAAAATCATTCATAATCTTTTGTAGCATAGGTACCTCCTTTACTCTATTCTACATGCTCAAGTTTTCCCAGATTGCCGCTATATATTGCAGTAAAACGGGTGCTTTTGCGGTTACTGCAACTCGCAAATCAGCATGATGTTGGCAAATGGCGTGCCTTCATGCATTGCCATTGGCTGAACGCTAAAGCCGATCACTGACAGAAATTGCGTCCACTCCTTAACGCTTCGGCAGTACAGTCGTGGTAACCTGTGGCCTCTGGCAAAAGTCACCACATGGTCGACCCAATTACTAATTTTAAAGGGCAGGCCAGCTGAAGCGTCCCCTACTCTAAGCAACAACTTACCATTTGAAGTCGACGTTGCACCTTCGCGCAATGCCTTTGCAATGCGATTGAGCACGTCATTTTGGTTGTCATAGTTGACGTAATGAAGCACATCTAAGACCACTACGACGTTGCATGGTTCAAAATTTGCCTTGCACATATCCGCACATTCAAAACTTGCCAGACCTGCGATATTTTTGAGTGCTTCGTTGGCTCGATCAACATCGGACTGCATGAGTTCAATGCCGTGTACTTTGACGTTTCTTGGTGCGGGAGACCAGCCTTGAAACCACAAGCCTTTAGTTTGTTGTTGTTCGGCCGCCCAAAGACATGAAGCAAAAAGCCCTTGGCCACAACCAATATCGATGACTTTATCGCCATCTTTGATAAGACCTAATCGCAATATATGTGCGAAGGCTGGGTCACCACTTAGTTTTCCTTTGGCCCAGTGCCAAGCAAATTTACCTGCTTGAATGTAGGGTTGTGCAGCCAGTTCAACAACAGGTATAAAGTTAACAGTAGAGCTCATGAATTAGTGATTGATATAAATTACGTGATGTGTTCTTGGGTTATTGCTACGCTTTGCAGATTGCGTTCGGCAAATGTTGTCAGGAGGCGTACGAGCATGGTTTCAATATGGCTATGACCTAGTGCCGCATTGCTTCTTCCACCGATGTAACCAGGGTTGCCGTCGTGCAATAAAAGGATATCGCCCGCCTGCAAACTTTTGGTGAGGCGTGTAAATACTTTGTCAGGACTTTTCTCAACAGTATCGAACCCCCGGTGAGTCCAGCTCACTAGGCGTAAACCCATTTGTGCCAACACCGGCTCCAGTAGCGGGCTTCTTAACCCCGCCGGAGCTCGAAATAGGGTCGGCGTAATCCCCACGGTATCCGTAATCGTTTTTTGAGCTTCTTCGATCTCTACTTTTAATCGTTTCAGCCCAAATGTGGAAAACGCATGTAGGTGGTGTTGGCTGTGATTTTCGATCGCATGGCCTCTGGCAATGATTTGCCTTGCGAGCGCCGCATGTTTGCTTATTGATTGACCAATGCAAAAAAACGTTGCCTTAGTGTTGTAACTATCGAGAATGTCGAGAACCCAGGGTGTGATTTGTGGGTTGGGGCCGTCATCGAATGTCAACGCTATTTTGTTACTAGCGATAGCGGCTTTGTTCAGTCTTCGAATATTGGGCCCAAGTAATCGACTCTTTGGCCATAAGCCGGCCGCTGTTAAGCCTGCGTGATTAGCCGCGATAGCGCCGAGAGCCACAGGCCAGCTTGCCGGCGCTATGACGCAACTTGCAAAGGCCGCACCATGTAGCGCTGTAGATGCCCAAATGGCTGCTGAAGGCTGCCAGCGTCTTTTAGTCACGCTCGCCTTTCTTGGCCTCTTTAATTAGTTCACTGTCTTTGGCATCTTCGCCGTGGGACATAAATGCTTTCATGCCATCGGCGAACGAGGCTGTTTTGTATTGCCGGTAGCGTATTTTTCGATACGCGAATTCGAGCGCAAACATGCCTATGAGCAGCGGCGTTGAATAGACATTGGAGAATAGTGACCAAGCTGCAAATGAAACCAAATAGTAGAGCGCTATGCTAATTACAACATTCAACGCGAAAAATATAGCCCACGCTAGGGTCACCTGCCGAGTATAGTTTTCGATGGCTGCAGGCAATGGCCCTTCAATTCTTGTGGCCAGCTGCGTAACCAGTGGTGTCTGCCCTTTGGCAAGTGTCTTGGCGAACATCAAGGCTAGTGACCCGTAAATCAGGCTATTCGGAATTAAATTCACCCACTGAATCGAATCTAAATGCTCATAGAAATAGAAGAAAGGTATACAAACGATGCTTAGAGCGATGGCAATTGCCCGTTTGCCTTGTTTCCACAAAATCCATTGAGCAAATACCTGCCAGGCTAAGACGGTGAGAACCAATGTTCTGGAGCCGGAATCGGCCGCAAAAGCGCTTTGGTACATTACTGCGAAATAGCCTGCTACGGCTCCTATTGCGATGATTATTTTGATGAACTTCATTTATAGCCGCAAGTTTAGCTTAGGTCAGCAGGCTTTAGAGTAGTCCTGCCTACAATCAGCGAGGCGACGACCTTTTTGTTGGCCGAACGTCTAGCAGTTAACATTGTGAAGATCCAAAAAAAGGCTACTTTGTTTATCTCCATAAATTGCATAGAAAATCGCTGTTCAAGGGCAATCGTTGCGCGGTTTTCGCTGGGTGGCCTTAGTACGGCCGTTTTTGTTATCGGCAACTTGCTGGTTGGCTCGGCAAAAGCTGATGAAAAACCGTTGTGGGAACTAGGGGCTGGCGTTTCTGCCCTGAGGCTTCCGGTATATCGTGGTTCGGATGAGTTTAGAAACCTAGGGTTGCCACTGCCATATTTTGTTTATCGCGGGGAACGATTAAAGCTTGACCGAGAGGGTGGGCGCGGTTTGCTTTTTAAAACTGATTCGCTCGAACTTGATGTCAGCGTTAGCGGGTCAATTCCGGTGAGCAGTACGAACAATTCAGCTAGAGCGGGCATGCCTGGATTGAAGGCCACTCTCGAAGTGGGCCCACTTTTGATTGCCTCTTTGTGGCGCAGTGACGATAAAAATTCGGCAATAACAGCCCGCATTCCGTTTCGGGGCGTGATGAGATCTGACTTTAATGGTGCTGGCTTTGTGTTTCAGCCTCAGTTGGCATACGACGTGCGCAATTTTGCTGGCACTGGTTGGGTAGCTGGGGTTCGAGGAGGACCAGTTTTTCAGAGTGGTTCTTACGCAGACTATTTTTATGGCGTACCCCAAGCCTACAGTACTGCTAGCAGGCCTAGCTACCAAGGTAAATCTGGTTATGGCGGATTTAATGTTTTGGTCGGTGGCTCAAAACGCTATGGCAATACATGGGTGGGAGCGTTTGCAAAGTACGACAATCTTTCAGGAGCAACCTTCGAAGATAGTCCTTTGGTTCGAAAAAAGCAGTTTGTCACATTGGGTTTGGCTGTAAGTTGGATATTTTCGCAGTCCTCTGCGATGGTTCAAGCTGATGATTAAGTACGACACTGGACCATCAGTGTCGAAGTCGACCGGCTCGCAAAGCCCTAATGAGACGCAGGCATTAAGTCAAAATTCGTTTATATATGGCCTTTACGGATTGTTTGTCCTTTATGTGGGTTGGTTGGTCTTTGTAATTTTTACATTGACAAATAGTTTGCTGGCCGATTTGCTCAGATGGGTATTGCCGAAAGCTCAAGCACGGCAACTTGGGCGCTGGGGTATTCACACGGTTTTTAAGACTTATGTGACTTTTTTGCGATTGACCGGAATAGTAAAAATTGACCTTAGCGCCCTAGATGCATTGAAAGGGGTCGAGAAGTTAATTCTGGCGCCTAATCACCCCAGCCTATTGGATGCGGTTTTTGTTATGTCTCGTTTACCAAACGTCGTTTGCATTATGAAGGCTTCGCTGTGGGATAACTTAGCGTTATGTGGAGGCGCGAGACTTGCAGGTTATGTTCGTAATGATTCGCTTGAGACAATGGTGCGCCTCGGCGTGAAATCGTTAGAGGAGGGTGGGCAATTGTTGGTGTTTCCCGAATCCACCCGCACGGTTAGTTTGCCAGTAAATGAATTCAAAGGCGTAACTGCACTGCTTGCGAAACGATCGGGCGCAAGTGTCCAAGCGGTTTATCTAGAATCGAATACTGAGTTCTTAGGAAAGAATTGGCCGGTACTGAAGAAGCCGAATTTCCCATTGATATATCGTGCTCGCCTTGGCAAACGCTACGAGCCGCCGGAGGACTTGCGCAGGTTTATTGATGAATTACAGCTCGACTTTTCCGAAGCTCTTGGGCCCTGTGGCCATAGGTTTGATAAACGTGAGCAACATAAGACATAAAATGGCAGTCGTAAGTCAGCCGTCTAAATCACATTTAGTTCTAATTCCTAGTTACAACCCTGGCGATAAAGTTCTGCAAACGGTTGAGCAGGCAAGAGAACATTGGAATCCTGTTTGGGTAGTTGTTGATGGTTCAACCGACGGCTCCAAGAAGAAGCTTGTTGCTATGAGTCAGGTTGATCCTGGGTTGCGAGTTCTAGTATTAGCTGAAAATCAAGGTAAGGGTGGCGCAGTGCTACACGGCGCCGAAATTGCTCTTCAGGCTGGGTTTACGCACCTGCTTGCCATGGATTCAGATGGGCAGCACCCGGCTCAACTCATACCCCAGTTTATGGCCGAATCGATGAAAGACAATAATGCGCTTGTTCTTGGCAAACCGGTGTTTGACGCCAACGCGCCAAGGATTCGAGTCAATGGCCGCAAAATTTCAAATTGGTGGGCTAATCTTGAGACGCTTTGGCAGGGCATTGGTGATTCACTCTATGGTTTTCGTGTTTACCCGATCGCGCCGTTGATTGAAGAAATGTCAAAAACACGTTGGATGCGACGTTTCGATTTTGACGTTGAGCTCGTGGTGAGGCTTTGCTGGGCGGGATTGAAGCCCGTAAATATTGATGCGCCAGTGAAGTATTTTTCCACCGAAGAGGGTGGTGTTTCGCACTTTAAGTATGGCCGGGACAATGTTCTACTTACCGGAATGCATATTCGCTTGTTTATTGCATTTTTGTTCCGATTGCCGGTACTCATCTTTCGTAAGGTTTTTCGCCGGTAACTCTCTGCTTCAACTTAGAATTATAGAAATTGTTGATAAGGGTAGGAAATGACAAAACATCAGTCATATGACGTGGTGGTAATGGGCGGCGGCTTGGCAGGTTTAACCTTGGCTTTGCAGCTTAGGCAAAAATTTGCAGATCTATCGATTTTGGTGCTTGAGCGTCGAATCCATCCTGTGCCTGAAGCGGCTCACAAAGTCGGTGAATCTTCGGTAGAAATTGGTGCGCATTATTTTGATCAAGTGCTAGGCTTGAAGCCACACTTAGACGGTGCACAAATCAAGAAGTTCGGTTTTCGATTTTTCTTTAATGATAAATCTGAGGATTTAAGCAAAGTCACTGAGCTCGGCGCGAGCAAAGTTTTGATGACTCCGAGCTACCAAATTGATAGAGGCATATTCGAGAACTACCTAGCAGCAACCGCTTTTGAAAGAGGCATAGAGTTTATTGACCAAGCCATGGTCAAGAATTTTGAACTCAGCGAAAATGGCGCGGAGCATTCGATCGAGTTTGAAACCAAATCTTCTGCGCAGGTCAGTGAGCGAACGCTAGTAAAGGCGACTTGGTTAATTGATGCCTGTGGCCGTGCCGGCCTTATCAAGCGTAAATTAGATCTGGCGCAAGCCAATGAGCATCACGCCAATGCGATTTGGTTTCGCATTGAGGATCGTATCGACGTTAACGAATGGAGTAATGATCAAACTTGGATTGATCGATGCACGCCACCCGATAGATGGCGCTCGACCAATCATCTGTGTGGCGAAGGTTACTGGACTTGGTTAATTCCTCTGGCCTCTGGTTCGCATTCAGTTGGGATTGTGGCCGATGCGAGAATTCATCCGATCGAAACTATCAATACTTTCGAGAAGGCGATGGTTTGGTTTAAGACCCACCAGCCTCAGTTGTATAGGGATTTAGATGGCAAGCGTGACAAATTGCAAGACTTCGCGTTCTTCAAGAAGTTCTCTTACGGTTGCAAGAAGGTTTATTCAGGCGCACAGCGCTGGGCGTTGACCGGCGAGGCGGGGCTATTCCTCGATCCGTTTTACTCGCCTGGCAGTGACTTCATTGCGATAGGAAACACCTTCATCACTGAGATGATTGCGCAAGATAGAAATAAGCGCACAGTTGAGCTGTATTCGACGATTTATGAGCAGGTGTATTTTTCGCTTTACGACAATATGCTGACTTTGTATCAAGATCAGTACAAACTCTTTGGCGATTCGGAAGTCATGCCGGTTAAAGTGATCTGGGACTACACCTATTACTGGGGTGTGATGTGCCAGTTATTTTTCCAGAATAGATTGACCGATTTGATGACAATGGGCCGCATGCAAACCACACTCGCTTCAGTACAAGGTTTGAATAAAGACATGCAACTATTCCTTCGAGCTTGGGGTGAGGTTAGCCGTAAGAGCAACCCAGCACAGATGCTCGATCAAGCGTCATTGCCGTGGTTTGCTGAATTGAATCGCGGCCTTAAAGACGAATTGACGCCAGCGCAGTTTGACGAACGCATGCGCGCCAACCTTGTGCAATTGAATCAATTGGCTGAGCAAATTGTTGATAAGGCATTGACTGCGTACCCGCAACTGAACGCCACGGCAATTCGCACCAGAATCATGCAGCAGCGTGCGAGTTCCCCAGCGCAGCAAGAGGTTGTAATGCCCGAGGTAATGCTTTTCGCGTAAGCAATAACGTGAGTGTAACTAAATCATCCCGCCGTTAATGGAGATGATTTGACCGCTAATGTAACTCGATTGTTTGCTGGCGAGAAAACCGACCAAATCGGCAACCTCCGCAGGAGTGCCGGCTCTCTTCATCGGAACGAGTTGATCGATGATGGTCTTGTCGAACACCGCATCTGCCATGGCTGAGGCGATTATCCCTGGGGCAACAGCGTTTACGGTGATGCCTCTCGGAGCCAATTCAAGCGAGAGTGATTTAGTCGCCCCATGAACACCTGCTTTTGCTGCCGCGTAGTTAGCCTGCCCCTTGTTACCAGCAATACCGCTAACTGAGGTGATACTGATGATTCTGCCAAAACGGGTTCGGATCATTGGCATTAATAGCGGTTGGGTGACATTAAAGAAACCGTTGAGCGACACGTCAATTACTTGGTGCCACTGGCTTGGTTGCATGCCAGGCATGACCGCGTCATCATTGATGCCGGCGTTATTCACGATAATTTGGATGGCTTTGTTGGCAGCAACCCAAGCATCAAGTGCAGCGCGTGTTTGATCTCCGTTAGTGACGTCAAACACGATAGCTTGTGCTTTGCTTCCCTCTACCAACAGTTCATTGACCAATCTTTGCGCTTTTTCAGGGCTACTATTAGCGTGTACCAAAACAAAACAACCTTGCCTTGCTAGTGTTTTGCAAATGGCGCTGCCTATGGCGCCACTACCGCCAGTAACAAGAGCAACTAGTTCGGAGATGGGCGTGGCTTGTTCAGGCATTGAAAGCTCATTCAAAATTTAGTACGACTGTCGCTTTGCCGGTGACGTAAACAACTTCGCCAGCGCGCACAGAAAAATCATAGGAAACGGGGGAGTCTGTTCCGGCAGTTCGAGTTGCTGAAATAGTCAATGGATTGCTTGTGTCGCTTAGCCAAGATTGATGACAGGCAATGCTTCTAACACTCGCCAAGAAACCCATTAAAGGCTTACGTTGAGGGTTTCCTTTAGCGGCAGCGACTTCACCCAAAAGTGCACCGTGCACTGCCATGGCTTGGGCTGCATACTCTATAGCCGCGGTACTGTCTAGTTTGCCAGCTATGGTGAGCGGATTTTTATCGATATCAATGATTGCGCTGGCGCTAATATTTTCTTCCGACCACGACTCTACGCTGTCGAGCAAGCACATCGCCCCTTTATGCGGCACTCGAAGCGCGATTTCCTTAGCGCTAAGTGTAGCTGGTGGCATTAACATTTTGAACAGACATTTTGAGTAAAGTTTGGTTAGTACCTAACATCGTAAATGGCGCGTTAGATTTCTTTGCTATCGCAACCAATAAGGGTAGTGCACGGGCAGCAGGATTGCCCAATCTAAAGTGTTCAAGAGATTCATCAGCGAGCGTCGTTACCAAATCTTTATCTTGTTCAGCGATGCCCATTTCTAAGTGCAGGGCGTAAATCGATTTTTCATCACGCTTTGAGGTCAATAGCAGCGCTAGTGAAAATAGACCATGCACAGTGCGCACACCATTGAGCGGTTCGGGATAAGGAAGGTCATGAACCAGCAACAGTACTGAATGACTTTGGCTTTTTGCTTGTGCAATCGCCTCGATTAGGCCAACTGCGAAACTTTCATTATGCCCGCAAAGGCTAGTGGATGGCCATTCGTTTTTTGCTGCGATTCCCCAATAACCGGCAGGTGCATTGTGTACCGAGTTATGAAATCTTGTCGGGGAGACATCTCTGTCGTCTGATGCAAGAGATTCGCAAATCTGATGGATTACTTCGCCACTACCACCCGACGATGAAAATACCGTCGCCGATTCGCTGGGGCTTGATTGCGAGTTGGCTAAAGCTTCTTTGCCTGCAACCATGGCTAGGCGAATAATGTCGCTGGTGCGCCTGCGCTCGGCTGGCGGTAACCATTCTGGTGAAGGAGGCACAGCAGCAGTTGCTACATAGGGTTGTTCACCGGAGAGAATTCTTTCTGCCGATGCCCAATTCTCAAAACCCGTGCCGAACAAGCCAATGCTTTGAATATAAATTGTGTGTGACATGCGCGATTTCAAGTGTTTTTAGTTAGGGTGCTTCGATTAAGACGCTGCAATTGCTGCCGCCAAAACCGAAGGAGTTACTCATCACTGCCTTCATTTTTGATGACTGATTTTCTAACTGATAGTTCACACTAATTGTGGAATCTAGCTGCTGCGTATTAAGGCTGCCAGGAATCAGGCTTCTGTCCAATGCCATCGCAGCGATAGCGATTTCGGTAATTCCAGCTGCACCTAAAGAATGTCCATGAAAGCCTTTAGTCGAACTTACTGGTGTGCTACCCCCGAACATACCCGCCACCGCTGCGCCTTCGGCAGCATCGTTAGTTTTGGTCGCAGTGCCATGAAGGTTGATGTAGCCAATTGCTGTAGGTTCCAGGCCACCTTGATGCAAGGCCGCAGTCATCGCAGCAGCTGCGCCTTTACCTTCTGGGTGAGGGGAAGACATATGGTAAGCGTCTGAGCTCTCGCCGACGCCGCTGACGCGAAACTTCGCTGATTGCGGATTTTTTTCCAAAAGCGCAAAACCAGCCGCTTCAGAAATGGAGATGCCGTTGCGCTCGCCATCGTAAGGGCGGCATGGTTGTTCCGATACTAGGCCTAGCGCTTTAAAGCCGTACAAGGTAGTTAAGCAAAGAGAGTCGACACCACCAACAATTGCAGCATCGCAAAAACCTGCATCTATCATTCGCTGCGCATTACCAAAGACTTTTGCGCTTGATGAACAGGCCGATGAAACCACGAGAGCTGGACCTTTGAGGCCGAAGTAACGTGACACAAAACCTGCTAAAGAATAGTTGTTCTGAGTGCCAGCATATTGAAACTCTGGAGGTAGTTTTCCTTCATACGCTGGGCGTTCACGATAGGCCAACTCAGTAGAAAAAATCCCCGATGTACTGGTGCCTAAAAATACGCCGATACGATGTGCTCCGTATTTTTCGATTGCCAAAAACACCGCTTGCTCGAACCCGTCTTGGACTAGGCTTAACTGCGCTAAGCGATTGTTTCTGCAATCGAAGCTTTGCAAGTCAGCTCTTACTGGAAGCAGCAAAGCGTCGGGAATTTGTCCAATGAAAGTAGGTATCTCGGCAGTTTCGAAATTGCATGGCGCGAGCCCAGTGCGACCTTGCTCAATTGCACTCCAGGTTGCTTCGATGCCTGTGCCTAATGCGTTTGTGAGCGTGTATTGCGTGGCGAACAAAGCGTTCTTATTGCTAGAGCTCAAAGTAACTAACCTTTATGACTGATAACGGCCTAGGGAACTAAAGCGGCTTGACGCACTTAACGGGCCGTCCTTTATGAAATGTTGCCATAGTGCCTGCCATATAGGCCAATCATGACCCCCAGAAACAGTGGTGATTGTCTCTGGCTTTAAGCGGGTAGCAAGAAGTTGATGAAATTCAACAAAGCGATCATCGTTTCCATAGAGCAAGAAGAGCGGAAGATTAGGCGTGAATGCAGTGGGATAGTTTTTAATAATTTTCCAAACATGCCGCTCGTCATAATCATCGGCAATGTCTGGGTTCCAAGCGTCTAGCCCACCTGCAGAGCGAATTTCGGCTAAGGTTCCCCTGTTTCCAAGATAGGGTGCGATGAGCACTAAGCCTGCAAGCATGTTCGCGTTCTTTCGTGCGTAGACCATGGTTCCAAAACTGCCCAATGAAATTCCGCCCATCCAAATACGTTCATAGCCCGCCAAGCGAGCCGGAAGTACCACTTCTTCATGCAATCGCTTTTCGATAGAGAGGTCGGAAAATTGCTCGTAGCTTGTGTCCACTGTCAAAATGTCTGCCGACAAACCTGAATCGGTTGCGCTGTGAATAAAACCGTGGTCCTCAAAACTTGTATGCCGGTTGCCTGCGCCCGGCATCAGGATCAGTAAATTTTTAGATCGACTTAAGTCAATGCGATAAAGCTTTTGTTCTAACACGTTTGTTTAGCCCGCGGTTGATGGTTTAGCTTGCAGGTAAAGCGCGCTTAGCACCAAGCACAGGACAGCACCAACACCTACGGTTGCTCCGATGGCACTGAGCACAGGCATGTTCGAAAACCCTAGAACGCCAAAACCAAAAATGGTGGAAAGATTACACACCACCAATGAGATCATTACCGGCCCGATTGATATCTCATCGACTTGGCCATCGAAGAACAGCGCATAGTTTGATCCGACGCCGACCACCAACAAAAGCGCGACGATATGGAAAATTGAAAGCGTGATACCGATCAAAGTGAGAAGTGATCCCGTCCAAAGCACCGCAGCCACGAGAGGCCACATCAATCGCGCGGCTCTTTTTACTGAGCGCAGATACAGCATGAATAGAATGAAAATGGCGACCATTCCTGCAAGGGCATAGGCCATTGATTGATGACGATATGTTTGATACAAAGAGCTCGTTTCGGTCGTCAAGTCGAGCACTCTAATCTGAGGTGTGTTGATCGCGGCAACCGCCGCTCGAAGTGCCGCTTCATCTTTCACATCGCGAAGCGGCAACATGACACTTGCCAGATTGGGTTTCTCAACCACAAGTGCATCGACCTGCGCTGCGAGTTGTGTGCCTTGAAGTGTTTTTCTCGAAATCAGACTACTAGTTTTCGCCAATGTAATTTCGTCGAGAAATGGTTTAAAGCTATCGGGGCTAAAACCTACGTCGATTGACGCTTCTTTTAAGTTAGCGCTTAAAACTTCTTGGGACGGTATGGCTGCTTGGCGTTGCTTTTGCAGAGCTTGGCTTGGTAAGAATCGCGTTGGCGTATCGTACGATTCAATCTTGGCCTCGGTTTGAAGCTTCTGCATAGCCTCGGATGCGCGCTCCGCCAATACCAACGCATTCTCAAGCGTTGTTGCCTGAGCGATGACTAAATAACGAAGGTCTGGTGCACCCAGTTGCCCTCGCAATGTCTCATCGACTTTTTGCTCGGCCACCGAAATGGGGCTTACCCCGCCAAGACCACTTTCAGTGGATTTCCTTGGTAATAGAAACGCTGCCGCTACAGTGCACGCCAAAGCGATGTTCACAAAAGTTCGATAGCGCGGCAGACTTGTAGTGACCTTAGCAAGCCAACCACCAAATCCGGAAGCTCGGATCTCAAAGCCATTCGGTACAAGATGGGGTAAAAGATAACGGGTAGTTAACACCGCTGCAATTAAGCCAGCTACAGAAAACACACCGAGTTGTTGCAATCCAGGAAAATCTGAAACCACCATAGCAGCAAAACCAAAAATCGAGGTCAGCACGCCTATGCGCAGAGTAGGCCAAATACGCTGCATAGTAGGTACTGCCGTTTGCCCAGGCTTGTTGCGAATGAGTGTGAGGAGGTAGATGGCGTAGTCGATGGCTTCTCCGATGAGCGTTGCGCCGAAGCCTAAGGTCAGCCCGTGGACATGGCCGAAGATGGCTGCAACCGCAGCCATGCCGACAATGATGCCGGTTGCAACGGGAAGCAAGCCTAGGGCCATCACAGGTATCGAACGATACACCCACCAAATAAGTGCTACGACCATGACGGTCGCTATCGAGGACATGATCGTTACCTCGCTTCTAATCCTATCTCGACTCAGAGCCGAAAACACACCGGGGCCGGTGAGGACAAGTTGGGCCGCGCCATTGGCATGTTTCAAATTCGCTTCGTTAAACACCTTTTGCACCGCGCCTACAGCTACTTGCTGGGCATCGAGATCGATTCCTGGTGCTTTGGTTTGCCCCATGATTAATGCTCGCCATTGGCCCGCTGTTGGCTGAACCATCCACACACCTTCTTCCGTTGGGGTTTTACTTTTGCTCGCTAGGGACTCCAACTGTTGCATTATTTCGTTGGTCGGGTCACGCGGCACAAGCGCTTTGGCAAAAAAGCCAGTTTCTTGTGACAACATTTGCTTGGTTTGAAGAAGCGCCTTTTTAAGCTCTGCAGTCTCAAAGCTTTTCGCTGAAAGGGTGGGTGATAGAAGATAACGATGGTCGAGTAAAAACTTACCGTCTTTTTCCGCGCCAACCAGTTCACCATTGCTGATGATTGTCCATTGCGGGTCAGCTCGAAGTTTTTCAGCCATGCTTTTGCTAATAGCGCCGATCGTTGCAGCATTGTTACCGTCAACCGCAACCAGAATAAGTCGTGAGACTGCACCATCTTTTAACTGATCGACCAGTAACTGTTGATCTGGTGTTGGGTTTCTGGGCAGAAACGCAGAAATGTCGGCTCGAAATTCTGATCGTAATCCAATCCACAGACTGATTCCGAGGATTGCTAGCCAAATCGCAATCCTGGCACCAACATGGGCACGCAAATTAGAACGCTGCACGTTTCATACTCAGAACTGATCTATCTCCATCAGCTTGTAAAACTTCCATTGAATCTATCGTGTCTTGCTTGCCTGAAACGGTAATCTTGTGAATGTAGCCGTATTGAACGGCTTCTTTCGGAATCAGCGTGAGTTTCCATTGGCTAGCTGCACCCTCAATTTTTATTTTGAATGTCTCGGAAAGTAGGCTCGGATTGCCCGACAGGGCACCCCTGAGCGCGTCAATTAATGCCGACAATGCGGGAAAGCTATTCGGAGTGATGGTATTTTTTCTACCTTTAGCGGGTTCTTCGAGCGTGACTAGATGCTTAGCGATAGTCATTTTTTCTTCGACCGGCTTTAATGTGACCTTTTCGAATTTGTCGGGCGCTGTGTAGGTAAGCACGCCGGTTGATTGCACCGGCGCGACCAAGAGTTTGAGATAACGAGTTTCCGTGAACTCCGCTTTGGCAACTTTGACATTGGCTAGTTTGCTCATCACCTCAGTGAGCAGTGTTTGTTCGCTCGCAACTTCTTGTCGAGCTTGGGCGTTGGTTGGCTGTGAATTCGCAAGCGGTGCAACCGACGCAACCAGCGCAACCAGCGCAAGGCAAAAAAGTGCGGTGAACAAGTGCACAGAAAACAATTTATTCATCGGCCCAGAAATCAAAAAAATTAAACCAATTGTAAGGTGCGAGAGTGCAGTAGCTCTCGAGTTTTGCCACATAAGCTTCTTGCCAAAGTCTTAATTGCGCTACCCGACCACCTTTTTCAGGCATTTTCGGCAGTGGTAACTCATCGAAATGTACTTCATAGCGATTGCCACCATGATAAAGCCCAAACATAAGGTATACCGGCCGCTTGAGCACCATCGCCAACCGAAACGGCCCATTTGGAAACAAGGCAGGCGCACCTAAAAATGAAATCTTCTCGCATCCGCTAGCTTCTAAATAGCGATCCGCAAGCATGCCTACGAACTCACCTTTGTCCACTGTATCCTGAATTTGAAGCATGGCGTCTGGATTGCCCAATGAAATAATAAACTTGCTTGAGTCGGGATTTATTGCCTCGAGCATGGCGCTAATCTTTCGGGCATTGTCGGCATACATCGCCATCTTCACCGTAAGCTCGGGTAGTTTTTCATGCGTCACCGGGTCACGTGTGCCAAGCACATGCAGTGCCTCGAAGCTACCCACGTGCGCACCTACAAAAATGCCTCCAACTTTTTGATCATGCACAGTCTTCATCTGAAAGAAGTTTTCAGTACGGGTATCGAAGTACTGGGTTTGACCGGTGAGCATAAATACTCGATCAAGCGTAATCGACGCAAAGGCGTGAATATGTTTGAGGCTACTTAATGATTTGGTTGGGCGGCCTGTGAAGCTCTCGATTTGCCTAAGGTATTGATTCGATGCACGCCTAGCCTTGGGTGATGTCGCCCAAAAGTAAAACGTTATTGGTAGCAGCAACCATCGCGCAACGCTGCGTCCGAGTCGAAGTGCAACCCAAATGATGATCTTGAGAGCTAGCGTATTGCTACGCTCGGTTTGTTGTTTCCAATCAGGCTGCAAACCGAATTGCCCCTTTGAGTGCAGTGGTGTTGATGCCCACAGCAGTGCCTAAATTCTTCTTCAGCAGGCAATCGAAGCTAAATTCAATTTGGCATTGTGTTTGCTCTGGTTTCAAAAGCAAAACCTTGGGTGTGCATCGAATTACAAGCGACGCTTCTGGCTCGACTGGAAACAAAAACTTTGCGGAAACGACTTCGTGGGCTTTGCCTTCGAATTGTGGATATGCGCTATAGATTGCCCGTAATACACTTGCAAGCAGAGTGACACCAGGCACTATAGGTCGGCCCTCGAAGTGTCCTTGCACTGCGGGAAGTTCTTTTGAGAATTCGATGAGTTGCTCAAATGCATTGATGTTCAATTGCATCTCGTATTATTGAAGGCTATTGAGAATAGCTTGGGTTACTTTGCCAGTTGCGTTGCGCGGTATTTTGGCAACGATACGTATTTTTCTAGGTAGAAATATTGGGTCTATTTTTTTTCGTAATTCGGCAATAATTTGCGCACTGCTCAGTTCAGTGCTTACGACGACGGCTTGTAAGCGAGTAATGAGAGCTCCGTCCTCAATTTCAGGTAAGTAGAACACTCCATCTAGAACGCCCTCGATTGAATTAAGGTGGAAATTTAAGTTACCTAGAGAGGTGCGCTTGCCTGCCATGTTGACCATGTCACTTGTGCGGCCCAAGAGCTTGAACTGGTTATCTGGCAATATTTCAACGATATCGTTAAGGAGTTTCTCTCCTGCAACATGCCCACCGCTGGCCCAGGTTTGATCGTTTTTAGACTCAAGAAAAGTATTGGGAAATAAAGTCCATACATCTGTTTGCGTCGTTCGCCTGGCGGCTATTTGGCCTGATTCAGTTGAACCAAAGATTTCCCGAACTGGGCAACTAAGCTGCTTTTCTGCTTGCGCAGCTAATTGCGGCGATAAAGGTGCCGTCGCGCTTACTACAACATCAATCGTTGGTGCGGTAGTTAATTCAATCGCCTCTAGTAAAAGCTTTAAGTGGTAAGGGGTAGTAACCAATACACGCGGTCTCGGCACGTTTGCCAGTGCGGCCAAAATATCAGCAGGAAAAAAACTCGCATCACTGGCAATCGCGAAACGATTTTGCAAACACATAGCCACCGTCGATTCGATGCCATAGGAATGCTGTGCGGGCACTGTACCAACTACTGTGGGTTTAGCGGCAGTATCTTGCGACGACACTAACGTGAACAGATCTAATGCATGTGCCTCTGCCCTAGCGCTCTCACAAAGAGCTCCCCAGCCGCGTGGGTTGGGTGTTGGGTCTCCGGTAGAGCCAGAGGTAAACAAAATTCCGACACATTGCTTTGCATCGAAACTGATGTTGTCTGCGGGTTCCTCCGATTTCAATAACGATTGCCCTCGCTTGTACAAATGCTCGAAGGTAAGGGTGCCTATTGAGTAGGGTTGCCCAGCAAGTTCGAACTGTGCAAGATGAGCTTCGTCGCATACAACGAGGGTGCTTTCGAACTGTTTGCACAACGAATTCAAGGTTAGCTCTGCCGTGTTCGGTGGCAGCAAACTAACTTGCTGTGCCAGCATGACAGCAGCTAGCAGGACAGTGATTTGATAACGGTCTTGGCAAACGTTTAGGCAGTACTTGCCGTTCGCATAAGTGGATAACGCCGCGGACACGCTTCGAACCTGGTGCAAAAACTCCGGCGCTTTTATTGCTATACCGTGCTGATAGGCAACAACTGTATCGGCTAATTGCTCTGCTGAGCAATTCAGTAGCGGGTAGCGCTCGGCAGTTTTGTTACTTTGTTCGGTTTGCCTGCACATGAGCGCAAAGGCTTCGTACGGTTTGGTAAATTGTCTTGTTGTTCTGATCGTCAGATTTCAATTGAAAGCCATAATGTTTCGAGATGACTAAGGAAATCTCAAGAATGTCGATGGAATCTAAACCTAGGCCTTCGCCGTAAATAGCGCCCATTGGGTCGACTTCCGAAGCGGCCATTTCCAGATTAAGCGTTTTAACAATGATTTCGCATAACTCAAGCTCGGCTGCAGTTAAAGCAGACGAATCTTCGACAGCAGCGGTAGATGAAACGGGTAGATTAGAAACGGACATATCGAGGACCTATACGACAACTTTTTGAGTGGAGATTATAGCAATGGGAGCGAGGGTCGACCTTTTCTAACCCAAAGAATAGTATATTATAATAGTATAACATGTTAGGAGTGGTCGGAATGAACTTTAGCGTACATATGGATGATAAAACGCTCGCCGAACTCAATCAGGTGGCTAAAGAAGAGGGCAAAAGCCGCAGCGCTTTGCTTTCTGAAGCTTTTCGTTGGTACTCTGAAGAGCGGTCACAGCGGGTACACAGCAATGGCTGGCCGCAAGTACTTATTGACCATTGGGATAAAGCAAAGCCATCAGATTATTCGGAGCATCCAGATTTTGGAGATACGTCGGACCTTAAGCCTCTTCGTGACCAATTGTTATGATGTTATGAAGTACCTGGTCGATACAAACGTGCTGAGTGCAGTTGCAACCAACAGAGTTGAAATAGTTGCACATCGATTTAGATCAATGCGCCGTCAAGACATTGCCACTTGTGATGTGGTGCTGCACGAAGTTCGTTTCGGCTTAGCCGCGAACCCAGTGATTGCAGCTAAGCTCGGGGTGATTTATGACGTTTTGTTTGATAGCCTCACGATACTGCCCACTGATCAAGAAGTTTGGTTGAGAGCTGCCAGCATTCGAGCAAATCTTAAACATCGCGGCAAACCAATTGGCCCGTATGATTTATTGATCGCGGCGGTTGCTGCTCAGCACAACCTTATCCTAGTCACCAATAACAAACGCGAGTTTGACAATGTTGAAGGGATTCAAGTGGAAGATTGGTCTATCGCCGGTGCTGCAGGGGCATCATCTGACGTGTTGCCAATCGCATCTCTATAACTAGGCCAAAACGACGCATAAACCGCAGCCACCGCAATCGTCGAAATCGGAAAGGTTAGAAACGAAACGAGCACTGCCGATTTGGTAATCATCGCCACTGTGTTGATGAAGAAAGATACGCACAGCATTAAACCGAACCAGGTAAACCCGTAGCGTAAGAATGCGCCCTTGTTTTGCCATACTGCGAAGAAGCTCGTGAACATCGCTTGGCCTATGCCCATCTTATGCCATGCGATAAAGATGGGGGCGTACCACATTGTCATTTGCAGCGGTATGTAAACGAATAAGAAAGAACCAAAACCTAAGATGATGGTGGCTTGTTCTTTTAGCGCAGGGTCATCCGGCTTCAGTACCCCGGTGACTAACTTCCACAAGGTGCCGCCATCAATCAACGACGCAAAGCCGAGTGCTAAAACCGTAAACACTGCATTCACAATGCCCATCAGCAAAAGTGATTTCCACGCATTGCCGCCGCTATCTTTTAAACCTGACCAAAGCATTGACGGTACGACGGTTTGCTTACGATCTGCAGCTCGCGCGCAGTGCACCAAGCCAACACTTAAAAATGGCGTGATGATGAGTGGTGCGGCGTAGCCTAAGCCTGGTATCAGGCTCGGCAATATAAGGCATAACAGATATAAAAACGTCACTGCCAACATCGCCAACGGTTGTGCGCGAATGTACGATATTCCATCTAATACCCATCGGGTGCCTTGTTTGGCGGGTACGACGTTTACTTGCATGCGTGAATTCCTAGGCCGCGTTTCTTCTTAAAGTAAGAATACGCTCAAAATGGGTTGGGTCTTTCGGGGTGAGCATGGCTGCATCCCGAGGAAGATAGAAATCGAACAGACGCGATAGCCAAAACCTCAGCGCCGCTGCTCTAAGCATAATAGGCCATGCCAGCCTTTCATTCGCGTTGAGGGGTTTTATAGTCTCGTAACTTGCCAGCATGGCGTCGAATTTTTGTGGGATGAACGCACCAGTTGTATCGTCGATACACCAATCGTTCATGGTGACGGCTAAATCGAAAAGATAGGTGTCGACACCAGCAAAGTAAAAATCGATGACGCCGCCCAACTTCTCGCCCTCGAACAACACATTGTCTCGAAACAAATCAGCGTGAACTGCCCCTCGGCTAAGCTGCTGATATTGCGCGCTCGCTGCAAAGTTGGTTTGTAAAGCTAACTCATCGCTCAGCATTGCCTGCTGTGCCGGATTGAGAAACGGCATGACTTTCGGCGTCGTCTGTTGCCACCATGTTAGGCCGCGTAAGTTAGGTAAATCACCGGCATAAGAATCAGCTGCTAAGTGCATTTTTGCTAAGGTCGTACCGACTTCGGCGCAGTGTATCGCGTCAGGATGCATGTTGGCTGCACCACTCAAACAGGTCACCAATGCGGTAGGCTTGCCATTTAGGTTATGAAGAATATGGCCCTGTTTGTTTGCCAGAGGGTTGGGGCAGGCGACATGATTGGCAGCCATGTGCCCCATCATATTGAGATAAAACGGCAGTTCTTCGGTGCTTAAACGCTCAAACAAGGTGAGCACGTAGCGGGTGCCTTTGTTAGTAACCACGAAGAAATTGGTATTTTCGATGCCGCTAGCAATTCCGTGGATGGCTGTTGCCGACCCTAAGTGGAATTGTGCGAACCATTGTCGAAGCTGGGCAAGGCTAACTGGGGTGAAAACGGCCATATTGATCTAAAGAAAGCAGGTTACAAGCTAAGCATTCGCTCACGCTCTTGCGGCGAAGGTACGAAGCTGCGGTCTTGATAGAAATCGAAAATCGCTTTCACAATATCTTCAGGGTTGTCGATGATCTGAATGAGATCTAAATCCGCGGCGGAAATTAACCCGTTAGCCAAAAGCTGGTCCTTCATCCAATCGATTAGCCCTTTCCAAAACACGCTGTCGACCAAAATCACTGGGATTTTGCGGCCCATTTTGGTTTGAATAAGGGTGAGCACTTCGGCTAATTCGTCGATAGTGCCAAAACCGCCGGGTACTGCCACGAAAGCCGACGCATATTTCGCAAAGGCTACTTTGCGAGCAAAAAAGTGCCTAAAAGTGACTGAAATGTTTTGGTAAGGGTTGCCAGATTGCTCATGCGGCAATTGAATGTTTAGGCCAATCGAGGGCGATTTGCCGTCAAAAGCCCCTTTATTAGCGGCTTCCATAATTCCTGGACCACCGCCCGAGATCACGCCAAAGCCAGCGTCCGAGAGTTGCCTTGCCAGTTGAATCGTTAGTTCATACCATTTATGTCCGGGTTTAATTCGGGCGCTTCCAAAGATTGAGACGGCGGGGCGGACTTCAGAGAGTTTTTCGGTCGCTTCGACGAACTCTGAGATAATCCCGAGGATATGCCAAGACTCCCTGGCTTTAACCGACGTTGACCGCTCCTGGCTTGAAATTGCTCGCAGTTGCGGCACGTGTTTGTTGTTAGACATGACGAAAAAAACTCTCCTGCTGGTGGATGGCTCCAGCTACCTTTATCGCGCGTTTCATGCTTTGCCGGATATGCGTAGCCCTAGCGGCGAACCCACTGGCGCCGTGTATGGCGTGGTGGCGATGCTAAGGCGTCTGCGGCTTGACAGCAAATTAACCGGCCTGAACCAAGAGGATATGCCCTTTGGTGCAGTGGTGTTTGATGCCCCCGGAAAAACATTTAGAGATGACATTTTCGCAGACTACAAGGCAACGCGCTCGGCGACCCCCGAGGATCTGAAAAAACAGATACCAATTATTCATGAATTAGTGCGCGCTATGGGCTGGCCATTAATTATGGTGCATGATGTTGAAGCTGATGATGTGATCGGTACGTTGGCTCACCAAGCCACCCAAGCAGGACTAAAAACACTAGTGTCGACTGGTGATAAAGACTTAGCGCAGCTGGTCAATGCCGACGTTGAGCTAGTCAATACTATGAGCCGCGACGGGCAACCTGCAGAGCGTCTTGATATTGAGGGCGTCAAGGCTAAGTTTGGCGTGCCACCAGAGCGAATTGTCGATTACCTGACGTTGATGGGCGATGCGGTGGATAACGTTCCCGGTGTTGAAAAAGTTGGGCCTAAAACCGCAGCTAAGTGGATAGCCCAATACGGCTCCCTTGATAATCTTGTTGCTCATGCAGCCGATGTAGGCGGGGCAGTAGGCGAAAATTTACGCAAAGCCTTAGATTGGTTACCGACGGCGAAAATTTTAGTTACAGTCAAGCTTGATTGCGATCTGACCGAACATATCGGCGCAGTCGAAACGCTCGAGATGAAGCCAGAGGACAAGGCTTTACTCAAAGAGTTGTTTACCACTTGCGGCTTTAAGTCTTGGCTCAAAGAAGTATCGGTTGGGGATGCGCCTGCGCAAGAAGCTAGTGGAGGCTTAAGTGGTGACTTGTTCGGTGCAGCAGTGTTAGCTGGGGCCAGCTTTACTGAACCGACGAAAATCATAGCGACCGAGTACGAGTGTGTATCAACCTATGAACGCCTAGATTTCTGGATTGCCAAGATCAACGCCGCTGAATTAACTGCCATTGATACAGAAACTACCTCCCTTGATGAAATGGTGGCCGAGTTAGTCGGCATTTCTCTTTCGACCGAGCCGGGGAAAGCTTGCTACATTCCGGTTGGGCATACCTATGCAGGTGCGCCTGATCAGTTAAATCGCGAGATGGTTTTAGCGGCGATGAAGCCTTGGATGACGGATTCAACCAAGAAAAAAGTCGGCCAGCATTTAAAGTATGACGTGCATGTGTTGCAAAACTATGGCATTACTCTAGCGGGTATTGCCCACGATACGCTTTTGCAATCGTATGTGATCGAAGCGCATAAGTCGCATGATATGGGTTCACTCGCCAAGCGCCATTTAAACCGCGATTCGATTAGCTATGAATCGGTAGCGGGTAAGGGCGCAAGCCAGATTACGTTTGATCAAGTCTCGATCGATGTGGCGACACGCTACTCGTCAGAAGATGCTGAAATCACCATGCATTTGCATGAAACTCTGTACCCGCAAATTGCTGCGGAAGAAAAACTCAAGATGATTTACGAATCGATTGAGTTGCCTTCTTCGCGAGTGTTGCAAATCGTTGAGCGCAACGGCGTGATGATTGATGCGCAATTGTTGAATAAGCAAAGTGATGAATTAGGTGGCAAGCTGATTGAGCTAGAAGGCAAAGCGCACGCTGCGGCAGGCCAACCTTTTAATATGGGTTCGCCTAAACAATTAGCGGAAATTTTGTTCGAAAGAATGAAGTTGCCGGTTGTTAAGAAAACACCGACCGGGGCACCCTCGACAGACGAGGAAGTTTTGGCGAAATTAGCGGAAGACTACCCGCTGCCGAAAATCGTACTTGAATCACGCAGCCTATCGAAGTTGAAATCGACTTATACCGATAAGTTGCCCAAGATGGTAAACGCCAAAACCGGCCGGGTACATACCCATTATCTGCAAGCCGTAGCGGTGACAGGTCGGCTTTCATCGAGCGACCCTAACTTACAAAATATTCCGATCCGAACTGCTGAAGGCAGACGTATTCGGGAGGCATTTGTAGCGCCACCCGATTGCAGCATTATGTCAGCCGACTACTCGCAAATCGAATTGCGCATCATGGCGCATATTTCAGAAGATGCGTCCCTAATGCGCGCATTTGAGCAAGGCTTAGACGTTCACCGCGCCACCGCAGCGGAGATTTTCGGCGTTACTACCGAAGAGGTGAATAATGAGCAGCGCCGCTACGCAAAAGTCATTAATTTTGGTTTGATCTACGGTATGAGCGCTTTCGGTTTAGCGGCTAGCCTTGGTATCGAAAGGGATGCTGCCAAGAACTACATTGAACGGTATTTTGCTCGCTATCCCGGTGTAGCGAAGTATATGGAACAAACTCGCGCTAGCGCTAAGCTTACTGGCTATGTTGAAACCGTGTTTGGTCGCCGTTTATGGTTGGCTGAAATTAATAGCCCGAATGGGCAGCGCCGCCAAGGTGCAGAGCGTGCCGCGATTAATGCGCCTATGCAGGGCACTGCAGCTGATTTGATTAAGCTTGCTATGGTGAATGTGCAAAACTGGCTTGATTCAGACGCTGGCAAGGGAGTTGCTGGCACTAAGATGATTATGCAAGTGCATGATGAATTGGTGCTCGAAGTGCCCAATAGCCATCTTGAAGTGGTCAAGGCAGAAGTAAAACGGATTATGGAAGGCGTGACGCAATTGAAAGTGCCGTTGGAAGTTGGTATAGGCGTTGGCTTGAATTGGGATCAAGCCCATTAAAAATATTTAGGAGATAAAAATGAAACTAGAAAATTCAATAAAGCATTCAGTAACGCAACAAACATTGAGCTTATATTCGCATCTCGATTCGGCTCAAGCTGCCGAATCAACTGGTTCTCGCCGTGGTTTCATGGCAGGTTCCCTCGCGACAGGTTTTGCTGCTGCCGTAGTACCCACTGGCGAACTACTTGCGCAGGTAGTAACGACTAGCGCAGAAGGTCTTACAGCCGGGGAAGTGAAAATCACTGTGGACGGTGTCGATGTACCGGCTTATCGCGCCATGCCAGCAGGCAAAACGAATTGCCCAGTGGTTTTAGTAGTACAAGAAATTTTCGGTGTGCATGAGTATATTAAAGATACCTGCCGTCGCTTTGCCAAGCTGGGTTATATGGCAATTGGGGTAGAGCTCTATTTTCGGCAGGGTGACCCAACGAAGTACACTGCGATTCCAGAACTATTTGCCAATGTGGTGAGCAAAGTACCTGATGCTCAAGTGATGAAAGATCTCGATGCAACGGCGGCGTGGGCTGGCAAAAATGGTGGCGATGCGTCTAAGCTCGCGATCACCGGTTTTTGCTGGGGTGGTCGTATTACTTGGTTGTATGCTGCGCATAACAAAAACGTCAAAGCCGGTGTTGCGTGGTATGGCCGCTTGAACGATAACATCACTCCAAACAATCCTAAGCACCCTTTTGATATTGCTGAAAGTTTGAATGGCCCAGTACTTGGTCTTTATGGCGGCAAAGACACTGGCATTCCTTTGGCTAATGTTGATGAGATGAAAACGCGATTGTCATTTGGCAATGCTGCTTCGAAAGCGTCGGATATTTTTGTCTACCCTGAAGCCCCTCACGCATTCCACGCCGACTATCGCCCTAGCTATCGCAAAGAAGCCGCTGAAGATGGTTGGGCAAAGTGCATCGCATGGTGTAAGAAAAACGGTGTAGCTTGATTCTTTCTCAGATTGTTTTAGCCACTTTTGTAGGTGGCTTTTTGAGTATGGCAGCGGCGGCCTGGCTTTCAATGTCGTCGATTTCTAAGTTAACACCGAAGCTTGTGAGTCTTTCGGCTGGCCTGTTGTTAGGCGCTGCGATTTTAGATTTGATGCCAGAGGCGTTTGAGTCGGGCACAAACGTGCATTACTTGTGCTGGACATTACTCGCCGGGTTGATCGGTTTTTTCTTGCTAGAAAAAGTGTCGATACTTAGGCATAACCATCACCATGAAGGCGATGGCCATCATCATGATCATGGTCATGATCATCACGAGGCTCGTTCAGGTGGCATGTTGATATTGGTAGGTGATGCGGTTCACAACTTTGCCGATGGGATACTGATTGCGGCCGCTTTTCTTGCCGATGAGCGTTTAGGTTGGCTTGCCACTGCCGCGATTGCCGCGCATGAAATACCGCAAGAGATTGGTGATTTCATCGTGCTATTAAATGCTGGCTATACCCGCAAGCGCGCATTCTTCTTTAATGCATTAGTCAGCTTAGCTGCCGTTGTTGGTGGCGTAGTCGGTTACTTCGCTTTGGCTTCGAGCCAGCACTATTTGCCATACGTGCTGATGGTGGCGAGTAGCAGTTTCATCTATATCGCGCTTGCAGATTTGGTTCCCGACATGCAGCGTACTCGCAGTGCAGGCAGTAATTGGGAACAGCTTGGGTTGATGATGACGGGGATTGTATTGATTGCGATATTGGCTTCGCAGTTGCATAGGCATTGAGCGCAAAACAGTAACGACGAAGGAGACTGAATATGGCAAAGGCCATTAATGCGATTAAGCATGATCGTGGAATTTTGCTCAAATGATTCAAAACCTTGAGGGTGACAAAGGACAAAAGTAATCCAAGGGAAGACATTGCCGAATTGGCTACATGCCGGTACGTGTATGGGGCTGCCCTACGACCGCCCACTGGGTGTATCGACTTGGACCCGAACGGGCGAAGCGTTTGACCACTGAGGCTTGGTGATCCATGCCCTACCTAGCGATCAGTTGGATGCAGCAGTGAATGCGCTTGCTTTTGGTTTCGACGATATGCTCAGGTGCATGGATTTAAGGCTGCGGTGCAATGGCGCGATTCAGGTGAAGCGATTCCACAGGGAGATGAAGCGCGAGCTTTGTTCGCTGAATTAGATCGCGAAATAGCAATGCAAACGAAAACAAAGCAAGCTAAATTAAAAGTTACAAAACGAACCAACTGACGGGCCGCCTCCATGCAGCGGAGATGGGACCAGAAGGTAATCCGCTACTTTGCCAGCGATGGCAACCATAGCGAGAATGCAGGCACATAAGTGACCAGCAACAAACAAAGGCCGAGTGCTCCATAGAAAGGCGCAATCGAACGCATAACTTGTCCGACCGATATTTCGCCGATGGCGCAGCCGACAAATTGCACCGTGCCTACAGGGGGAGTGTTTAAACCTAAGGCGCAGTTAATCAACATAACTATTCCGAATTGCGTTGGGTCCATCCCAAACTGCATAGCAATAGGCAAAAAGATAGGTGTGCAGATCAAAATTGTGGCCGCCATATCGAGGAATGTACCCAGAATGAAGAGCAATACGTTGATCATTAAAAAAATCACCCATGGCTTGCTACTTACCGACTTCATCAATTCTCCAGTGAGCTGTGGCACTTCGTAAAGTGCCATGAAGTAGCCAAACGCGTTCGAAATACCAATCAACAGCAGCACCACACCGGTTGTTTTGCAAGCCTTGGCACACGCCTTCAGAAAGTTTTGCCAAGACATGGTTTTGTAAACGAACACCGTGATCAATAAGGCCCATGCGACTGCAATCGATGCTGATTCTGTGGCGGTAAATGCCCCCGATAAGATACCAGCCAAGATAATCACAACAACCAAGAGGCCGGGCAGGGACGCAGCAAAAGCACGTAAGACTTCACCCCAGCCTTGGAACCTACCTCGGGTAGGGTAGCCGCGCTTTACCGCGACATAGTAGGCCGCTCCCAGATTGCAAAGTGTGAGAATAATCGCTGGCACTAATCCTGCCAGAATCAAACTGAGCACACTGACTGAGGCGATACCCGATGTGGCCAAAGTGAAGATAATCATATTGTGTGACGTTGGCATAATCGCACCGACTAGCGCTGCATGCGTCGTGACGTTTACAGCGTAATCGGCGTCATAGCCTTCTTTTTTCATGAGTGGGATCATGACTGAACCCATCGCTGATACATCAGCAAGAGGCGAACCTGCAACGCCACCAAATAGCGTGCATCCGATCACATTGCTCATACCTAGCCCACCGCGAACATGGCCGACTAAACTATTGGCGAAACGAACTATCCGTTCTGCGATGCCCCCATAAAGCATCAGTTCGCCTGCAAACACAAAAAATGGAATCGCAAGAAACGAAAATACCTGCATGCCTCCGACCATTTTTTGGAACACCATAGCAACAGGCAAACCTGCTGCCAATATCGTTGCAACTGACGATAAGCCAATTGCAAATGCGACCGGTACGCCGAGCAAAAGCAACACGGTAAAGCTAATACCCAATACGGCTAATTCCATGCAGCTAGTTCCATGCGGGTTTCACCACTTGACCACGCATTAGCGCAGCGATGTGTTCGATAGAGAACAGTACGATCAATACGCCTGCAATGATGATGGGGACGTAGTCAATGCCATCGGGTACGGGCAGCATCGGCTTTTTCTCATTCCACTTCACCGATGCCCACAACCAACCACCTTGGGCCATCAGGCCTCCAAAGAGGCCGACGAGCAGGTGAATCAAGATTTCAATGCGGTGCCGCCATTTGTTAGGCAATAAGACCACCAAAGACTCCAAACCAATATGGCCCGCATCACGCACGCCGACTGCAAGGCCAAAGGCGGTTACGAATAAAACCAAAAGCATGGCTAACGCTTCGGCCCATGTCGGTGTGTCGTTGAAAACATAGCGACCAATCACTTGCCACTGCACGCATAAGATCACACCGATTAAGCCGACGACCGCCAGCGCCAAGCAAAGCTTGGATAAGGCGGCACAAAATTTAGTGTAAAGCAATGACTTTACTTGGTGTCTTGTATCGCCTTGACCAAACGCTTCATGTCAGGTGTGACCATAAATTTTTCGTATACCGGCCCCATCACAGCTTGAAAAGATTTTTTGTCGACTTCAACAATCTCGGCGCCAGCTGCTTTAACGTTGGCGAGTGATTTGGCTTCTTGCTCATCCCATTTTTGGCGCTCGAATGCGACCGATTCTTTAGCAGCCGCGCGAATCATATCTTGTTCGGCTTTCGGTAGTTTGTCGTATACCACCTTAGACATCACCAAGATTTCTGGCGCCATCGAATGCTCGGTTTTGGAATAGACTTTTACCGCTTCAACGTGCTTGGCGGTGTCAAACGACGGTATGTTGTTTTCAGCCGCATCGATGAGGCCTGTTTTCAAGCCGGTGTACACCTCCCCATAAGGCATCGGCGTTGCGTTAGCGCCCATCGCACTGATCAGAGCGACCCAGAGATCGGATTGCTGTACGCGAATTTTCAAACCCTTGGCATCTGCCACTGTTTTGATAGCCTTTTTAGCGTAGATTGAACGGGCACCGCTGTCGTAAAACGCCAGGCCAACGAAACCTACGGCTTCGCAACTTTTTAGAATTTCATCGCCTATCGGCCCATCTAGCGATTTACGCATATGGGCAATGGAGCTAAACAAGAATGGCATCGTTGGCACTTGGGTCAATGGGCAAACGCCATTCATGGGGCCAACGTTGACGCGGGTGAAATCCAGGGCACCGATTTTTACCTGATCAATGGTTTCTTTTTCAGTGCCAAGCGCCTGCTTGTTGAATACCTTAATCTTGTGTTTGCCGCCGCTGCTCTTCTCTAGCAAGGTACTCATATATCGAACGGCTGCCACGGTCGGGTAATCGTCTGCATTGTGAGTATCGGCTGAGCGAAACTCAATAGCTTGAACTGTCAAACTTGTCGCGGCAAGTAAGGTGCCTAGCGATAAAGCGAAAGAAGTTTTTGCGAATTTCATGTTGTCTCTTTATAGGTGTTGGAATGAGATCGTACAGCAGACGCAATGTAACTTCTAGGAGACCGCGAATCGATATGTCCCCTAACCTACTGTTAATGGGTGAGTCGAATATTTTTACAATTTTTGTGAAATTATTCCTTTAAAGTCTAAAAAATTCGAGAAATTTGAATGATTTCAATAACTTACTAGATATGGAATGATATTTGCATCATCCGAATCGTCTATTTTGACAACTTTGTCTATAAGGAGCTTTACATGTCTACCTCTTTTTCTAAATTAAAACTAGCTGCAGCAATCAGCATTTTTGCAGCGTCGTCACTCACCCACGCGCTGACTATCAACGCCTTTGACGGAAGCGATCTAAACAGCCTTGTCAGTGCTATCGGTGTTAGCGGTGTCACTATCGTGCCAGGGTCTATTTCCTACACAGGCAGTACGAGCGCTAATTTGGCTAACACGCAAGCTGGCACCTATACCGGATTTAATCTGACGAACACCAACGGTGCAACGCGTACTTTAGGTAATGGCGTTGTTTTAGCGTCTGGCGGTTTAAATTTCAGCACCACAACCAATACAACCAACTCGTGGGCTAGCAATGTAATCTCTAACAATTCAAGCCCAATTCTTTCGACCCTTGCAGGTGGCAGCACAACCAACGATGCCAGCTCTTTGAGATTCTCATTCACTGCGCCGACCGGTTTAAATGCGGTGTCTATCTCGTTCGTCTTTGCGACTGATGAGTTTCCGACTCAAAGCGTTACGGATATCTTCGGCTATTTTATTGACGGCGTAAATTACGCGAAATTCCCTAACGGTGATTTGATTCAAAATCAGTCGGGTTCCACCAACTTCACACAAGGTTGGAATTTAGAGTTCAACGGCGTTACTAACGTGTTAAGCGCGGTGGGCCTACTTGATTCGACAAAAGCCGTGCATACCTTTGAGTTTGGAATTGCTGATACGAACGACCGTATTTTCGACAGTGCTGTGTTTATTTCTCAGTTTGGCTCGGGCTCCACTGGAAGTACCACCGGTGGTGTGGGTGTAGTCATTACGACCCCAGGCGGTTCCGTACCACTTCCCGGCTCCATTGCGCTTTTGCTCGCTGGCATCGTAGGTATTGGTTTAAAGAGAAAAAAGTAAAGTTACAACGACCAACGAAATTAAGCCGTCGGTAATTGATGATCTTTAAACTGCTCACGCAATCGATTCTTGAGCATCTTGCCGGTGGCACCTAATGGAATCGCTTCAATAAAAGCGACATCGTCTGGTGTCCACCACTTAGCGATCTTACCTTCGAAAAAAGCAAGTAAGGTTTCGCGTGTTAGTTCAGAATTCGGTTTTTTGACGACCACCAACATCGGGCGTTCATCCCACTTCGGATGAGCTACCGCGATACAAGCAGCCATGGCAACTGACGGGTGCGCCATGGCGATGTTTTCCAGATCAATCGAACCGATCCATTCGCCGCCTGACTTAATCACATCTTTACTGCGATCCGTAATTTGCATGTAGCCGTCATAATTTATTTTGGCAACGTCGCCCGTCGGGAACCAACCATCGACTAATGGGTTGCCACCTTCGCCTTTAAAGTACTCCGAGATAATCCAAGGGCCACGCACCAATACGTCGCCAGAGGCTTGGCCATCCCATGGCAGCTCAACGCCTTCAGGGTCGATAATTTTCATTTCAACGCCATAAACCAATCTACCCTGTGTGGCTTGAATCGCATGCTTGGCAGAGGAGGGAAGGTTAGTGTGCTTACCTTTCAAGACACTCGTCGTTCCTATCGGGCTCATCTCAGTCATACCCCAGCCTTGAATAACGCGAACGCCGTACTCAAGATCAAATTTCTTGATCATCGCAGGAGGGCAGGCTGAGCCACCAATCACCGTGCGTGTCATCGTCGAGAACTTTAAATTATTGGCATCAGTGTAAGCGAGCAACCCTTGCCAAACTGTTGGCACGCCAGCAGCGAAAGTTACTTTCTCGGATTCAAATAACTCATGTAGCGATTTGCCATCTAAACCGGCACCGGGAAATACGAGTTTGGCACCTGTCATACAGGCAATATAAGGAATGCCCCATGCATTAACGTGAAACATCGGGACTACCGGCAAAATTGAATCTGCCGACGAGCAGCTCAGCGCATCAGGTAATGCCCCTGCGAAACTGTGCAAAACCGTAGAGCGGTGGCTGTAGAGCACACCTTTGGGGTTGCCGGTTGTGCCAGACGTATAGCACAAAGATGATGCGGTATTTTCATCAAAGCTCGGCCATTGAAACTCTGGAGAAGCGGCGTCTAATAGCTCCTCATAGCACAGCAAGTTAGGAATTTTGCTCGACTGTGGCATGTGAGCACGAGCTGTCATCAACACAAAGTGCTTGATGGTTGGTGTTCGCTCGGCTACTGCTTCCACCAATGGCAAAAAGGTGAGATCAAAAAACAAAACTTGATCTTCCGCATGATTGGCTATGTAGACAACTTGATCGGGATGCAGTCGCGGGTTAAACGTATGTAGGATTGCGCCTATTCCAGATACACCGTAATACAGTTCAAGGTGTCGATGGGTATTCCAAGCCATGGTGCCTACGCGATCGCCAAACTTTACGCCCAGCTTTTGCATCACGTTCGCCATTTGCCGAGAGCGCACACCTAAATCGGCATAGGTCATGCGATGAATATCGCCTTCTACGCGTCGGGTGACGATCTCTTGATCCGAATGATTGCGTTCGGCGTGGGTAAGTAGCGAAGCAATCAGTAAAGGTTGCTGCATCATTAGACCGTTCATGGGATGTCCTAGTTACTGGTTTAGTTTGGTGAAGTAATACTTGCGTGAAAGGCAGTATATTAGTCGAAGCGAGTACTTGAGCCTGTAATGGCGCAGTTCGACGTTTATCGAAACAACGGTCTGCAAAAAGCAAGCATTTTGTTCGTTGCTTTCGTTCAATCGGTGTTATTTGACGACCAACTTCATCGTTCGGTTGCCTATGCGTGTGAAGTTATTCAAGGTCATGGTCACAACCTAGGGACTGCGTTTTGCTAAGTGCGTCGATTTAATTGACATGGTGAGTAAGCTCCGCGCATTCAGAATGAGTAATTTGTTCAAAAATTTTGGCTAGAGGTTCAGGTTTATGCATCAAAAATCCTTGCGCATAGTTAACTCCCATAGCGGTAATTTTTTCGAGCACATCCGGCCTATCGACAAACTCTGCAACTGTTTGAAGATTCATCAACTTGGCAACATCAATAAAGCAGCGCACTGCCGCTTCGCTCAACGGGTCTTCAATGAGTTGTTTAATAAAATGACCGTCAATTTTTAGCACGTCAACATTGAGCTTTTTTAAATAGCTAAAAGATGACGCTCCAGCACCAAAGTCATCCAGGGCAACTTTAACGCCAAGTTTGCGCACCTTTCCAATGAATATTTCAGCCTCGCGAAGATTTGTCATCACCGAAGTTTCTGTTATCTCTAAACAAATTCGCTGACAAATATCAGGGGTGAGCGCCTGCAGTATTTCCACAGCGGATTGATGAAAAGTGGTGTCACACATTGACTGCCCCGAGACATTAATCGCCATGCTCTCAACCAGGCAGGGATAAGGTAATGACAGCAGCCAAGCAATTGAATTTCTAAGTACCCAACGATCAATTCTAGATGCGAGCTGAAATCGCTCAGCCGCAGGCAAAAACGCGAACGGCGCAATAGTATTGCCATCGCTATCCAACATGCGTAAAAGTACCTCCAAGTGCAAGCGGCCATGCGGGGCTTGTAATGATTCGATTCGTTGCCCGTGCAGAACGAAACCATCTTCGTCCAACGCTTTTTCAATACGCGTAGCCCACTGCATTTCCACTTTTCTGGCACGCATTGTGGAGTCGGTATCAAACCAAGCGTAAACGCGATTTCTTCCAGCTTCCTTAGCAGCGTAGCAGGCGGTATCTGCTGCTTGTAGAGCGGCCACATCTGAAGCCCAACGACTGTCGATAGGCACTAGCCCTATACTCGCGCCGATACGAAAACGCCTTTCATCATGGGAGAATCGAAATTCTTCCATTTTGTCGCAAATTTGCTGCGCAATTCTTTGAGCGTTTTCTGGCAGGCAATTTTCTAGCAGGATCCCGAATTCATCGCCGCCTAGTCTTGCAAGGGTGTCCCGTTTTCGAATCGAGTCTTTCAATAAACGGCTTACTCGTTGCAATAATTGATCTCCCACGGCATGGCCGCAGGCATCGTTGACGAGTTTGAATTGATCTAGATCAATGTAGAGAAGCACATGCTTGGATTCATCACGACGAGACTGACTGAGCAAACGTTTGAAGCGACTCTCAAACTCACTTCGATTGACTAGTCCAGTGAGCGAATCATGCGAGGCACGATAGTTCATTTCGCCATTTAAGCGACGCTGTTCCGTTTCATCGTGAAACACCACTACTGCGCCTAGGACTCTGCCTTGATTATTTCTAATGGGTGAGGCGGAATAAGTGATGCCGAATTCTTCACCATTGCGAGAAAGCAAGGTCTTCTGAGAGCGCTTTGACAAGGTATTCGATTTTACATCATTTACTGTCAAAGGCTCTTTTTCTGGGAGACGAGTTTTTTCATCAATAACATGAAAGACTTGCAGCAAGTTACGTTTACGGGCTTCATCAACTTGCCAACCAGTGAGCCGCTCTGCCACTGGGTTCATCCACTCAATACAATTATTTTCATCGGTGGTGATGACGGCATCGGCAATTGACATCAAAGTAACCCGCAAAAGCTCATGCTCCTGAGCATGTTTATTGCTGAGTTCGCGAAGCTCTGTAATGTCCCAGTGAATTCCTAAAATGCGTATTGGCTTTTGATATTCGTCAAGAGACACCTTTCCCACACAACGCAAATACCGTACATCCTGATTAGGCAAAATAATTCGATACTCAAACTCATAATCACGTTTTCCCTTAGCTAACTTGGTCATGAGTTGCTTAATTCTTGCGACATCTTCTGGGTGTGTTCGCAACGCCCAAATTTCGCGAGGGCTAATCTGGCAGTTTTCATCCTCACCAAATAGTGCATAGGAAACTTGATCCCAAATAGTTATCTTTTCGCAAAGTTTGGTTCATCACTCAGATCGGGGTATCCAATACTGCTCCGCGTATTACCAGAAAATCCATCAGCGACACGGCATTCGATGTTCTATGACCGAT
>JAYWIG010000360.1:0-5788 GCA_043789035.1 Betaproteobacteria bacterium | reverse complement strand
CGTTTAATGATCCTAGTTTGCCAGTCAATACCGCGGCCAATGCTCGTATGGTGGTAATTGAAAAATCTGCTGATGGTGAAGTGCAGTCTAACGTTGATGAGTACGAGTCAAAACCGGAAACAATTAATGTTGGCGGCATTAAGCGTTCCCGCACAAATTCAAACGGAAAACCTATTGCAAGCACTGATGAAGGTATTCGCAACTTCTGGAAGTGGTTTGGAGATTCCAAAGTTATTGATGACCAAGGTCGTCCTATGGTTGTTTATCATGGGACTAACAAAGATTTCGCAGTTTTTAAAGAAAGCTGGAATGCTCTTTTCTTCGCTTTTGATAAAGAAGCAGCTGAGACGCTTTCGGACGGTAAAAATTCTTTTATTAAAAAGTTTTACATAAAATCGCAAAGGCCATTTGACTCTAGCGTAAAAGCTCATGTGCGCCAAGTTACAGCAGCAATATTTAAAGGCAAAGGTAAAACTTTAGATTTTGATGTGGCGGTCGGGGAAAATACAAGCAGGCTTGATTTTGCAAAAAAAATTGCAGATCAATATGAAAATTACTATGTAGTTGAGCATGGATATACTCAGGATGCTATTAAGGAAGTTGGCTTTGATTCTTTTTACGTGACCGAATATGGATTGAAGAGTATCGCGATATACTCTCCAGCCAATGTGAAATCTGCTCAAGATAACAATGGCAATTTCAATTCGAACTCCGATTCAACTGTTGAATCCTTGATTACTGAATATGTCGTCAATTCTGCACCAACCAAAGTAAGCAACAAGCTAACCGAAATATTCGAAACAAAGACTACTTTCAATCGCTGGTGGGATCGAACCGTAGGAACCCAATTCCACAAAGCATGGAAGTCGCCAGAGTTTAAAGCCGTCTACGACAAAGGCCAGCAATACCTAGCCGATGTATCTCGATTCGCCACGGAAGCAGCCGACCAAGCACTTACCCTGTTGCCTAGAATGGATTCGTTTTCAGATCTCAAGCGAAAGCCTTTGTCTGAGAAAGAGAATAAAGCCTTAGCCGCGCCAATCTTTGAGGGCACGCTAAAGTATTTCCGCGATAGCAATGGCCAAGTGCAGGAAGCCTCAGAAGAAACAACGGGCGGTATTGTATGGACAGATGCAGAGTTGAAGTCTCGCTACAAGCTAGACGACAACATGATTAAGCTATATCGCGAGTTTTTAGCAGCCACAAACAATTCACTTGATACCTTGGCCAAGACCGACATGCTTCGCTACGCTGGTGATTTTGGCTTAGAAGTGGCAGAAAAGGTGATGAATGCCGCTGATGCAGGCCAGGCCGCAGTGTACCTAACAAATCATCTGCAGAAGCTTCGCGTTAGCACTGAGCGCGAAAACTGGCTGACCTTGACCAACATGGAAACCGTTATTACGGAGAAGGCCGAGCACATTGAGGGTATGAAAGAAAAAGGCTACGCGCCTTTAATGCGATTCGGTAAGTATTCGGTGTATGTGACTAAAGACGACAAGCAAGTGTACTTTGGCTTGTTTGAGAACGAGCGCGACGCCAACAAGATGCGCAAGCAAATGGAAGCGCTCGACCCCGATTCGACCGTGAAGCAAGGTGTTTTGTCAGAAGAGGCCTATAAGCTATTTTCCGGTGTGTCCCCTGATACCTTGGAAATGTTCGCGGAATCGGCCGGTATTGAAAAGAATGAAATATTCCAAGAATACTTACAGCTTGCTAAATCAAACCGATCGGCAATGAAGCGATTGATTAATCGAAAGGGTGTTGACGGCTTCGATGTTGATGTAACGCGCATTTTGTCTTCGTTCGTTACTTCGAATGCTCGATCATCGTCGGGTAATCTTCACTTGGGCGAGTTAAAAAAGGCTGCATCCGGGGATCAATGGAAGGGCAAAGGCGACGCGCAAGACGAAGCGGTGAAGCTGGTCGACTATGTTCAAAACCCAAAAGAAGAAGCTCAAGCGCTTCGCGGGTTACTGTTTGTGCAATTCCTGGGCGGCTCTGTTGCTTCGGCCTTGGTCAACATGACACAACCATTGACGATGACATTGCCGTACCTATCTCAATTTGGAGGCGCAACTAAAGCAGCATCTTCGCTTACATCGGCCATGGGGCAGGCGGCAAAACCTAAAACGATCAAAGACGCCGATCTAAAAGCGGCATTTGAGCGAGGCACGAAGGAAGGCATTGTTAGCCCGCAAGAGATTCACCAGTTGCAAGCAGAGGCTAGTCGCTCTGTTGGTTCGAATATTTGGGCGCGGCGTGGCTTGTTTGTGTGGGGGTCAATGTTTAGCCTGGCTGAGCAATTCAACCGTCGAGTAACGTTCATTGCAGCGTACAACACAGCCAAAGCTCAGGGCATCCCTAATGCTTACGAGTTTGCCAAGAATGCGATTGCAGAGACGCAAGGCGTGTATAACCGTGGCAATCGTCCTAATTGGGCGCGTGGTGCGGTGGGCGCAACCCTGTTTACGTTCAAGCAATACTCCATCGGGTATCTTGAATTCTTAAAACGCTTACCCCCAAAGCAACGGGTGTTAGCACTGGGCATTCTCATGTTGAGTGCCGGTGTTCAGGGCTTGCCGTTCTCTGATGATCTTGACGATCTTATTGATTCGCTTGCGCAGCATCTTGGCTACTCATGGAATTCGAAGGAAAAGAAAACTCAATTTTTGAGCGCTATTTTAGGAAAGACTGGCGGCGAGTTCATGATGCGCGGATTCTCTTCCCTACCAGGCGTGCCGATTGACGTTGCCGGACGTATGGGAATGTCTAATCTATTGCCTGGTACCGGATTGCTACTCAAGAGCAAGCAGAACAAAGAGTCGGAAGTGTTCGAAGCGTTGGGCCCTGCCGGTGGGTTGTTCCAAAATGCGCTTAAGGGCGAGTTTGCGCCGGTGGCAATTAAGAACCTTTCGAAAGGTTTGGATATGTACCAGACCGGCATTTACAAAGACACCAAAGGCCGCAAGGTAATGGACGTTGACGGTTTCGATGCGCTTATGAAGGGTATCGGCTTTCAACCTGCCGAGGTTGCTCAAGAGTCGCGTAAGATTCAATTGGCAAACCAAAATATTCAGCTGGCCAAAACCGTTGAAGCAGAGATCGCCGACAAGATGGCACAATCCATTATTGAAGGCGACCCTTCTAAGCGAGTAAAAGCCAATGAAGAGTTGCGCGAGTGGAACGAGACTAACCCCGAGGCGCGAATCAGGATCGAATCGTCGCAGATTGCACGTCGAGTGAAAGAATTGAAGTCAACCCGGGAAGAGCGGTTCTTGAAACGTACACCAAAAGAGTTACGCGCGCAGATGGCTGAGGCTTTATGATCACGGCGTTTATTGGGCTTTGCTATACCGGGCTAGTTTTTGAGTTTGGCTGGCCTGGCTTGCTGGTTGGATTGGCGCATATTGGGGTATTGCTTTTAGCGACCAAGCGGTAGCCGTATAAAGCATTAAGCCCCGCTTTTGGCGAGGCTTTAGCCGATCAGGACGCCCTCCAATCCATTTCTCCGATTTGCACGGAACGCAGCGTATGCACTACTAGGTTATTCAGCAGCAGTATAAATACGTTCACTGCTTATCTAGCGAGTGCATGATACCAAAATTGTTGGCACTATAGTGGGCACTTTAAAAAATCATGCCCCGCAAGCCCCGTATTTGCTTGACCTTCGTATTACACAGCTTCCGCCAATGTATCAACACATTGGCAAACAAAATCGACTAAAACCACACAAAACCCCAAATTAATCAGAGGGTTAGCGTGCGTTTCATCGCACATAAGTACACAATCACACTCTTAAAAACACAAGATCACACAAAAATCTGTTGGTGTTTTTGTTGTAATCCACAAAGAGTGATTGAACGATGCCCACAAATAAGCTCACAGACGCCTTATGCAAATCAGCAAAACCTAGGGAAAGCCCTTATAAGTTATCTGATGGCGGTGGGCTTTATTTGTTCGTGACTGAGGCCGGTGCGAAGTCTTGGCGATTGTCGTATCGACTAAACACTCGACAGAAAACCCTTACGCTTGGTCTATACCCTATCGTTACTTTGGCAGATGCAAGAAGGGGCAGGGATGATGCTAAACGAGCATTGAGCGCGGGGATTGGTCCGGGCGAAGGCAAAGCCTCAAAGTCTAAGAAGTCGCTCAGGGAAGCCTATACAGGCTATTGGGAGAAGCGCCACGACGTAAGTGATAAATACCGCCATGATGCGATTCAGGCGTTTGATAACCACATCCCTAAAGATCTGGCAAACACTCCGATTGTTTCAGTTGATAGGGTGGGGCTACTTGCAGCCCTATGCGCAGTCGACCAGGCGGGGAGTACATCCGCAGCTAAAAAACTACGCACTTATTTGTCTCTGGCTTGGCAACATGCCGTCGAAGTGGGTGATGCGGTTCACAACGTCCCGCAAAGCATTAGACCAAGTACCGCATTTTCTCGTCGACCGGTTGAGCACTTCGCAGCAGTGGAGTTGCCCGAGGTTCTAGCACTATGGCGACGGATTGATATGGAATCTCATCGAGTATCGGCGGTTGCTTGCAAATTGCTGGCCTATACGTGGGTGCGAACCACTGAGTTGCGATTCATGCGCTTCGATGAGGTTGAGGGCAATCTGTGGAGAATACCTGCAAAGCGAATGAAAAAGAAACGTGATCACCTGGTGCCGCTATCTCGTCAAGCACTAGCAATCATTGAAAGTCGGAGACTGCAAACCGATAGTGAACTAGTTTTCGAGAGTGATCGAGGAAACGGCAAACCAATCAGCGAGAACACAATTCTATTTATGCTCTACGAGATCGGCTATAAAGACCGAATGACAGGGCATGGATTTCGAACGGTTGCAAGCACCTGGGCCAATGAGAACCAACACAATCCAGACGCGATAGAGCGCCAGCTTGCACACTCGCCAGACAACAAGGTAAGGGCTTCATACAATCGCGCAGAATTTTTGCCACAACGCACTGCCATGATTCAAGCATGGGCAGATTGGCTAGACTCTTTGCTTGTCAAGCCCCCAATCGCTTCGAGCTCTTGACGGTTGTATCTGTTCGGTAGCTTAGACGGTGGAATTACGCCATTGCTCCGATACCGCCTCAATGTTTCGTAGCTAATTTCAAGGAATTTTGCCGATTCTTTGAGATTAAAGAAGTTTTTATCTTTACCCATGGTTGCTTGCCTTTATCGGGTTTGTCATGCCGTCGATTTGCTCTCGATACAACGGGTCGCGCTCTAAGGTTCCTTCCCACATATCAGCCAACGTTTCGCTATATTCCATGGCTAATTCAGCACACCTAAGATTTGATCGTAATGACTGCTTATCTGAGATTAACTGGGCGTAAATGTGACCAAAAAACTCGATTTGCTTTTCTAGCCAATAGTCGCGATTGCGAACAATGGGTTTGCTCTCCGGCGCGCACTCAATAATCTTCGCTTTGCCGTATTTTCTGAATGGCGCAAGAGCGAAAGTGTGGCCGGAGTCTTTTGGCAACCCGCAATCGTCACACATGCCTAACCACTGGATTGTCTTTCTCTCGGGATCTCCAATGACCGGATTTTTAGCCAAACAGTCGTTGCATATTCTCATTATCATAAGCCTATCGGGTTTGATTTGCGGTTAAAGGCTAGCTAATTTGTTCCGCAAAACATAGCCTTCAAGCGCCCATATTTTGTCTCTCGCATTTTGGGCGGCAATTTTTTGGCCTATCTCTGCGTCGAAGTTTTCAGGGCTTGCACAGGCTGATTCACCTGTTACGGTGAAGCCATTTTTAAGCACTAGCA
>JAYWIG010000359.1:0-5822 GCA_043789035.1 Betaproteobacteria bacterium | reverse complement strand
ACGGATCGAGTTTTAGAAGGGTGACTTTAACGCCCCTGGATTCTAAGAGGGCCGACATAGACGCAGCCGCTATGCCCTTTCCAAGAGAGGACACAACGCCACCGGTAACAAATACAAATTTGGTCATAAAAAGGTGCTCACCGGGAAATGAGAATTATACCCCCGGCCAAGGAAGGGTCACCCAAAGCTCGAAACCACCGGAATCGCCCTCGCCTAAATTAAAGATGCCACCTTTCAATTCCACCTCCGCCCGCAGGTCAGAATTCAACCCTTCTGAAAGCGGTCGAAATTTAGTACCTGGAGCTTGGCCATCGTCACTTATGTGCACTGTTAATACCCCTGTCGTTGCACGAAGTGACACTACAGTTGCTTTCACGTTGGCATCGTCCATCGATTCTTGCAAACCCGCTTGAACAAGCTTAAAAGCGAGCGCTTCAATTCCCGCATCGCCTACACCAAAAGTAGTCTGATCTTCTGGTTGCAAAAACAACTCAAGCCTTCGCTTAGGCTCGGCCAATTGCGTATCAGCAATCAAACTCCGAGTGGCTTGCAACAAACCGGAGTGCTCAGGGTCGGTGGTTCGAATAGAACTAAGCGTTATTCGTAAGCTTTCGAATAAGGCATTCGCACTACCAACCAGCAACGATGCAATATTCGACAATGAAGGGTTGGCCAAACCCAACTCGGCATCTTGCGAAAGTCGGGATTCAATAGTCGATGCCAGAGTTTTGATCGTAATTGTGTGCTCGGACAATTGCTGGCTGAGTGATTCAGCCAAAGCATGTCGCTCAGACTGCCATTGCTGCTCATACCTAAGCGCCATCGCTAACCCAAGATCTTGCTGCGCTGGTGCAGAAATCTGATTTGACGAAGAAACCAACGGTTCGATCACAGTTTGACTAATGCCGACTGCGCTTAGACGCTGCGAGATCATGGCCTTCAAACTAGGCCAACTTTCCATGTCAACAATTTCAAGTTGCGTGGCTAAACCAGCGGTATCGGTTTTTGCCAACGTCAAATTCGATTTAATGGGCCAAAGGTGTAGATCGCCAACGCGAATCACACCCGGCACACTTTCTAAGGAGAGTCGAATTTGCTCTAAATCGATTGAATTTGGCATATATTCTTGCGTTACTTCTGACTGTTTAAATTAAAGGCGTTCGAATGAGCTGCTTTATCTCGTCACTCAAAGGCGCAGACTTTTGCAAGGGAAAGTTCACCCAGACACACTTCGCGCCACCCTCAGCATATACAACCTCAGGGTTATCGGTCCGAGTCATCACAGCGCTAGTTTCGAAACTGGAGCGGCCAATCTCCCCTAAATAATGCTTCACCAACACATCACCTGGGTATTCGAACTGTTTAATAAAGCTGCAATGAGCGTTAATAATCACGGGGCCTTCGCCTTTTGGATCTGGGTTAAACCCCATAGCATCGAACCAGCTTATACGAGTTTGCTCCATGTAGCGAAAATAAATGGTGTTATTTACATGCCCCATTGCGTCCATGTCGCCCCAGCGAATGGGGATAACCATTTGGAATACAAAAATACCTTGGGCCGCATTGCTAATCGCCATTAACTTGTAACTTTCTTAAATCTCATCAATGCGGCTTTAATAAAACCGGCAATGTTTTTAAACCCCGAAAGCGAACTCTTAAATCTCGTATTGGTTCGGCACTTCGCTCCATCGCCTTAAAGGTCTTTAAAAAATGCGCCACAGCAATTCTCGCTTCTAAACGAGCAACATTCATCCCGGCACATGCATGTTCGGAATGTCCAAAAGCCAAATGTCTATTCGGTTTCCGACCGACATCAAAAACATGCGGATTCTCGAACTCTGCCGGGTCACGATTGGCAGCCCCTACACCCAAGGTTAGCAAAGCTCCTGCCTCGAAACTTACACCACCAATTTGGGTATTCTCCAATAATCGTCGATTGTTAAGTTGCAATGGGCTTTCGAACCGCAGCATCTCTTCAATGGCTGGGTTTACTAAACCCGCATCGGCTTGAAGCCTCAGCCATTGCTCTGGGTGGTTCAAAAGTGCATTAAAACCGTTGCCCAAGGTATTAGTCGTGGTTTCATGCCCTGCATTGAGCAAAAAAATACAGTTGTGTAAAAGCTCGGCTTCACTCAGCCGCTCCCCGTCGAAGCCCTCACCTTGAATAAGGCGAGTCAAAACATCTTCGTCAGGGTTTAAGGGGTGCTTTTTTCTATCTGCAACCAGCAATTTGAGGTATTCCGAGAACGCTGTCACTGCAGCATTGCCATTGGCGTGCATTTCTGGCGTTAAGGTGGGCTCTAGCGCAGCCAGTATCGCTAAGGACCAACCTCTTAACGGTGCTCTATCTGCCACCGGCACTGCCAACAAATTACCAATCACTTCGACCGGAATCGCTGCGCAAAAATCATTGATTAAATCGACTTCTCTTTTTTGAGCTAACTCAAAAACAAGCAATTCAACTAATTCAGTCACGCCTTGCGCCATTCGCTGAATCGCCCGTTGATTCAGGGCACCCATGAGCAACTTTCTAACCCGGGTGTGCAAAGGTGGATCGTTAAACACGAGCGATGAGGTATGGTGTTCAAAAAGCGGTGTGTTGCCATACTTAGGGAGAAACTCAATTTTTTTATCCGAGCTAGCAACTGCGCCACTTAACCGATAGACAGCAACTACATCTGCATAACGAGTCAAAAAGGTTGTTTCTTGCTGCGTGCCGATGTTGAGCTTTTTCAGTGGCTCGTGCAACCGAAGCTCGTCATAAGTCGGATACGGGTTTTCATAGAAACCCGTAGTAGGCTTTGCAAGACTGAAATCAACTACCGCCATCACAACTAATAGTGACGTTTAAGCGAGCGCCAAACCATCATCGGCGGTAATAATCGCACCGTTCATAAAGTGGCTGGAGTCAGAAGCCAACAAAAGTAAAAGCCCATCCAGATCAGTCACATCGCCCACCCGCTTACGTGGCAACATTTGCACGAGCTTTTGCCCAGCATCGGAACTCCAATGATGTTCGTTGATTTCGGTCGTGATGTAGCCGGGACAAATCGCATTGACGTTGATACCAAAACGGCCCCATTCCAGAGCCATGGCCTTGGTCATTTGTACGACTGCAGCTTTGCTCATGCAGTAAACACCAATTTGCGCCAAAACCTTTAAACCAGCAACCGAAGCGATATTGATAATGCGAGCCTGGCGCTGCTGCCCTGGCACGGCCCCTTTCGCCCTAGCCAACATGCGTTTACCTACTTCTTGAGCAACAAAAAACGCGCCCTTTGTGTTGGTATCAAAAACAAAATCAAAATCTTCCGGTGTGACATCAATCAATTTTTGGGTGGTACTAACACCTGAGTTATTCACTAAAATATCGATGGGCCCGACTTCGGTTTCAGCGTGTGCAACCGCTGCTTTAATGCTGGCTAAATCATTGACGTCCATTGCCTGCACACTGGCAGCGCCACCTGCAGCTTCAATTTCCGCACGCAATTCCTTTAATCGCTCGATTCTGCGCGACGCCAATACAACATGAGCGCCTTGCTTGGCCAACACTTTGGCAAACTGTGCACCCAAACCACTAGAGGCTCCGGTCACTAGGGCAACTTTGTTTTGAAGATTGACGGTTAGATCATTTGCAACCGGAGGATGGATAACTTGGTTCATAAAGGCTTTCAAAATCATCGAGAAGGCATAAGTGTAACTGCCCCGTATAATGTGGGGTTACCTAACGCCAGAAAATTCGGAATAACTCTATGGAAGCAGAACGCCTAAACGCGCTCGAAGCTCAACTAAAAAACCTTCAAGCTCGTTTGTCCGAGCTAAGGGGGTATCTTTGACTTCGATACCAAGAAGAACCGCTTAGCGGAAGTCAGCTCAATGCTGGAGGCACCGGATGTTTGGAATGACCCAAAACGTGCTCAAGACTTAGGCAAAGAAAAACGAACCCTCGAAAACGTGGTTGTGGGTATGACAACCCTAGGTGGCTCTATCGATGACGCCATCGAACTATTCGACATGGCCAAGGGAGAAAGCGACGACTCAACTCTAGAGGCCATCGAAGGCGATTCTGCAAATCTTGAAAAAGATATGGCTGATCGCGAATTCAAAAGGATGTTTGCCAATGAAGCCGATAGCTTCAATTGTTTCGTTGAAATTCAATCGGGTGCAGGCGGCACCGAGGCCTGCGACTGGGCATCAATGCTCTTGCGTCAGTACCTGCGTTATATCGAGCGTAAAGGCTTTAAAAGTGAGTTGCTCGACGAAACTCCGGGTGACGTTGCAGGTATTAAAGGTGCCAGCATTAAAGTGACCGGCGAATATGCCTTTGGCTACCTGCGTACCGAAACCGGTATTCATCGCCTGGTGCGTAAATCACCTTTCGATTCCAGCGGTGGTCGCCATACCTCGTTCGCTTCAGTGTATGTGTACCCGGAAATTGATGACTCGATTCAAATCGACATTAATCCGTCGGACTTACGAATTGACGTTTTCCGCGCCTCTGGTGCCGGTGGCCAGCACGTAAACAAAACCGAGTCGGCGGTTCGTATCACCCATTTACCGACCAACATCGTGGTGCAGTGCCAAAACGATAGATCTCAACATCGCAACAAAGACGAGGCGATGGGCATGTTGAAAGCGCGAATGTACGAGTATGAGTTGCGCAAACGCAAAGCGGAACACGACAAGGTTGAAGCGGCCAAAACCGACATCGGCTGGGGCCATCAAATTCGCAGTTATGTGTTGGATAACTCCCGCATCAAAGACTTAAGAACCAATGTTGAGATTAGCAATACCAAATCGGTACTCGATGGCGATCTCGACGACTTTATTACTGCAAGCCTTAAACAAGGCCTATAACGCAAGGCCCATCAATTTATGACTACCCCTCAAGATCATGTGGCTGAACCGACTCAGCTCGACGAAAACAACATCATTGCAGAGCGTCGCGCCAAGCTTGCCAAAATTCGCGCAGCTGGTGTCGCATTCCCTAACGATTTCGTACCAAAAGAGCGTGCGGCTACTTTAGCGTCGCAACATGGCGAAAAAACTCGTGAACAACTTGAAACCGATAGCCTCGAAGTTACTATCGCGGGCCGCATGGTGCTAAAACGCGTGCAAGGTAAAGCCAGTTTTGCAACCTTGCAAGATGCAACAGGCCGCATGCAGCTTTGGCTAAATGACGAAGGTGTCGGCGAGGCATTGCATGAAAGCTTTAAGCATTGGGATTTAGGCGACATCGTTGCCGCCGAGGGTAAGCTGTTTAAAACCATGAAGGGTGAATTGTCGATTCGATGCACTTCAGTGCGTTTGCTGTCGAAATCGTTGCGCCCACTTCCAGATAAGTTCCATGGCATTGCCGACCAAGAAATGCGCTATCGCCAGCGCTATGTCGATCTAATCGCCACCGAATCAACTCGCCAAGTATTTATTTCTCGTAGCAAAGCAATGAACGCGATTCGTAACTTCATGGCCAGCAACGGTTTTCTTGAAGTTGAAACGCCTATGCTGCACCCGATTCCTGGTGGTGCTGCGGCCAAACCTTTTATTACGCATCACAACGCGCTCGATCAACAGATGTTTTTGCGTATAGCGCCTGAGCTGTATTTAAAACGCTTAATCGTTGGCGGGTTTGAGCGCGTATTCGAAGTCAACCGCAACTTCCGCAACGAAGGTATCAGCCCCCGCCACAACCCAGAATTTACTATGATGGAGTTCTATGCGGCTTACACCGACTACCATTGGCTGATGGATTTCACTGAGGCAGTGATTCGCGATGCTGCACTAGCAGTTACAGGAACAACTATCCTCACCTATCAAGGCAA
>JAYWIG010000358.1:0-23381 GCA_043789035.1 Betaproteobacteria bacterium | reverse complement strand
ATTGCTGCCAGCGGTAAATGAGGCCTATGCGAAAGGTGGGGGCACGAATAGCAATACAGCCAATGCTGTCGTAAGAATTATTGACGATATATTGCTCTCAAGAGCAATACTTTTGGGAACGGTTTTCGAGGGCGGTTGCTCGACAGATAGTGAAGGCAATCAAAAGACTGTGAAGGGCCTAAGAGGCGCAAAAATTTTAATGCAGGACGGTAAATTCGCTATTACTGATGGTGATGGAAAATGGCATATTGAAGGCGTTCAAGCTGGGACAAATATGGTGAGGCTTGATGCTTTATCGCTACCCCGCGGGCAGAAAATCATCCCCTGCCATAACGATCCGAGACGAAGCGCGTCTAATATGGCTCACACAGTTGATGTGCGTCCCGGTTCGCTGAATCGAGTTGATTTCTACACTGAAAGTGCAGGAACGAATAATCGGAGATCGATTACCACTCTGCAAGCGGCGAGCATTGATCCTGTGAATCTAAATGGGGTTCATTCTGGTGGAGAGCTCCTTGCGCGAGCTGAGCAAATGGCTTGGAGGCGAAATAGTTTGCAACCTGCTTGGGTTTTTCCTAACGAAGGCACGGTAGCTGCTGAAGGTTACCAAAGTTTTATGATTGCCCATGCCGAAGGGCAAAGAGTTGAACTTGAGCACCAAGGCAAACCAGTGCCCGGATTTCATTTTGAGGGTACTCGGGTGGGGCCTAAGGTTGGCGATAGCGGCAAGATGGCAACGACGCTTTGGCGCAATGTACATTTAGTCAATGGGGAGAATCGTTTCGTCGCAAAAGTTTTTGATAGTAACAATGCTCAACTTGCTGAACTTAATCAAATACTGCATCTTGCAACTGCACCAGTTCGTGCTGAATTCGTCGCGGCTCAATCGCGGTTAGTAGCAAACGGGCGCGATCCGGCCGTACTTGCGGTTAAGCTTTTCGATGCGAAAGATCAGCCGGTTCGAAAAGATATTACCGGTGAGTTCTCGCTTAATGCACCTTATATCGTCCTGACTGTTGCAGATAATTTAGCTAAAAACCCACTTGCCTCGGTAACAACTAGTTCGCCCAGATATGTAGTCGGTAATGATGGCATCGCACAGATTACTTTAGCGCCAACGACCAATAGCGGTGAAGTGGAAATTCTCTTTAACTTTGGCCTAGGTCGCACACAAGTTTTACGTGCATGGCTGCAGGCGGATCAACGAGAATGGATTGTCGTGGGCTTTGCTGAAACATCGCCCACGAGTAAGAAGCTTTTAGAGTCTTTAAACAATGCCAGTGGTATTACTGCAGACCCACCTGAAATATATGGTTCGCGAATTGCGTTGTACGCCAAAGGAACTATTCCTGGCGATGCTCTGCTGACTATGGCTTATGACAATACCAAACGTCCGACTGCAGTTGCTATTGGTTCGTCTGCCCAAGCCATAGCTGTTGCACCTTTTTACACCGTGTATAGCGATCAGTCGCAAGGCGGTATTGAAACGCCTTCAAAGGGCCGGTTGTACTTGAAAATCGAAAAATCGACATTCATTGCCTTGCTTGGTAACAGCAACTCTGGCTTAACATCGACAGAGCTTGGCCGCTATGCAAAAGCCATGTACGGCTTAAAAAGCTCTTGGCAAGGTGAGAAATTCGTCTACACCGCGTTTGCAATGCAGAACTTAACCAGCTTTCACCGAGATCTTTTCAGGGCTGACGGTACAACCGGCAGTTGGAAACTTTCTAACCAATCGGTTGTTCCTTTCACTGATCGAGTTCGGGTGTTAACTAGAGATCGACTAGACGCCGGGAATATACTTAGCGAGCGAATACTTACCCGTGTTGCGGATTACACGGTCGATTACATTTCTGGCCAGCTATTTTTGGCGCAACCGCAGGCCTCCTTCGATGTTGCACTCAATCCTGTGACAATTGAAATTGAATACTCTACTGAGAATTTTGGTAGCGATAGCCAAACAATAGGGGGTAGAGCTGCCTTTAAACCTAGTCAAGATGTTGAGCTGGGGCTTACGCTAGTAAAAGACAACGACACTTCTCGTGGCGGCAACTTGGGCTCGGTTGATGTAAAAGTAAAGTTGGGTGATGCCACTACGGCTAGATTCGAAGCTGGTAAATCATCGCGACAAGATATACTCGGCACGTTAAAAAGTGATGCAGTATTGGCAGAAGTTCGTCATGATTCGGCCGACCTGAATGCCCGTGCCTACTATCGCCGAACTGGTTCATTCTATGGGCTTAATGAGCAACCAGTTAGCACTGCCGATATACAAACCTTTGGCGCTGATGCTCGCTTTAAGTACTCGCCAACATCGCGAATTGATACGCAGGTCAGCCATCAGGAAAGAATCAGCACTGGCCAACAAGCCGATGTTGTGCAATTCCGGGTGAGCCATATTGAAAATGCTTGGCAAGGGTCGTTTGGTTTTCGCCTCGGGCGAGAAAAAGTTAGTCTTGGAGCGACTTCACAGATAGCGCAAATTTTGGGCAGCGTTGGATATTTATCGCTAGATCAAAAATGGGGTCTGCGTGCTGGGGCCGAGATCGGTGAGAGCAGTGGCGCTTCACTTTTCCCAAATCGCTTAACTATCGAAGGCGACTATCGTTTATCGCAAGCTTTCGCATTGACAGCAGGCCAAACTTGGACGTTTTCGGACACGAGAACCTCGGCGCTGAGTGCGGGCGTCAAATACAGACCTTGGTCAGGTTCCGAAATGCAGACCGGCCTTATTCATAGACAATGGAGTGATGGCGACAATACAGTCTTTAAGAATTCGTTGCTCCAGACCTCTAAGTTAGATGATTCTTGGACGCTAAACTCGCAATTAACAATGGCCAGACGCATTTCGGGAAGTCAATTTACGCCTACGGCGAGCACTGGTTTGGTTGCCTTGAACCCGCTCTCCGGAACTCAGCTCGATAACTTTACGACTGTAGGAGCAACCTTGTCCTATGCGACTGATCCGTGGAACGGTTTTATGCGATTCGAAAAACGCATTGCTGCGGATGGCAGAAATTTGTTCGCTGGCGGCGTATCAAGAAAATTGGATGATGGCATGCACATTATCGGTACTGCGCGTATTGCGCAGCTCGCCACTGACGCCCACTCGAGTGTGCAGTTATCACTTGCACATGCGGTTAGGCGCTTGGAGTCCCCATGGACAGTCCTGTCGAGGTTGGACTGGATTGACAATAACAGTACTAGTAATACTCAAGCGATAGGAACAAGTGCGGGTGCGCCAGTTGGCATTGGTTACATTGGGCAGACCGCGAACGCTTCTTCTCTATCGAATCAAGTTGGTAAGCGTGCCTTGCTGTCTATGCACTGGAACTACTTGGATCGAAGTGGGTTCGAGTGGCTTAATCGCGCCGGTTACAAAAGAGTTTTAGAAAGCATTGATGCTCAGGCCTATGGCACTAGCTTCGCCGTGGTGAGCAGCGAGGTTCGACAGCCCATTAATAAGTATTTCGATGTAGGAGCTAATGCTGTTTACGCGGCGTCATTCTCAAGTGGCGTAAGCAATACCAGTTTTGGCGTTTCAGTTGGTGTTAAACCGATAGAAAACGCGATGGTTCTCGTTGGTTACAACTTCAGAGGCATTCGAGACGCGGATTTCTTTGGCAGTAATCAGCATGCCAAGGGGTTTGTAGTGACGTTACGTATGTTGTTTGACGAAAAGATGTTGGGCCTTTCGCGTCCGGTGGCAGCAGCGCTTTCGCAAGGCGTGCGCTAGTGGTCGGTAGAATAATGGCATGAAAATTGTAGAAATTCGCGAAAAAACTTTTCCCATTAGCTCATCGATACGTAACGCCTATATCGACTTTAGCAAAATGACCTTAAGCCTAGTTGCCGTCATCACGGATGTGATTCAAGATGGCAAGCCGGTGGTCGGCTATGGCTTTAACTCCAATGGACGTTACGGTCAAGGCATGTTGATGCGAGAGCGTTTTATTCCACGCATTTTAGAAGCTGATCCTGATACGTTAATTGACAGCACAGGGGAAAATCTAGATCCCCATAAAATTTGGGATGCGATGTTCAAGAACGAGAAACCCGGTGGCCATGGAGAACGTTCCGTCGCTATCGGTACGATGGACATGGCGATATGGGATGCTGTTGCCAAGATCGAAGGTAAACCACTTTTTCAACTACTTGCAGATCGTTATGGCAATGGCACTCCAAATCGCAAAGTGTTTGTGTATGCGGCTGGGGGCTATTACCACCCCGGCCAAGATCATGGCAAGCTAAAAGACGAGATGCGCGGCTATCTTGACCGTGGTTATAGTGTGGTGAAGAAAAAAATTGGTGGTGCTTCGCTCGATGAAGATTTGCGTCGTATAGATTCGGTCTTAAGCATTTTAGGCGATGGTCAGAAACTCTGTGTTGATGCAAATGGCCGTTTCGATTTAGATACTGCTATTCAATATGCCAAGGCCTTATCGCAATATGATTTGTTCTGGTATGAAGAGGCCGGAGAGCCGCTAGATTTCGAGCTACAAGCGGCTTTAAGAAATTACTATAAAAACCCGATGGCCACGGGTGAAAATTTGTTTTCGATGCAAGATGCTCGAAACCTGATTCGCTACGGCGGTATGCGGCCAGATCGTGATTATTTGCAGTTCGATTGCGCGTTAAGTTATGGTCTAGTTGAGTATTTGAGGACGCTTGACATGCTTAAACAACATGGCTGGTCGGCCAATCGCTGTGTGCCACATGGCGGGCATCAAATGTCGCTCAACATCGCCGCTGGTTTAGGTCTAGGAGGTAATGAAAGCTACCCCGATTTATTCCAGCCTTTCGGTGGTTTTCCAGACGGTGTGAAGGTTGAAAATAGCTACATCACAATGCCCGATTTGCCGGGTATTGGCTTTGAAGGCAAAGCAGATCTCTATAAGGTGATGCAAGAAGTATCAGCGTGATGCTTCGCAGGTAGAGCTACTGCTTGCTTCAGTAATGCTTTGCCCCGAGTACTTTGCATAACTGAAACTACGCGTTCATCTTATCCCGTTGCAGGGTTCATAATGGTTGTTTTTGATGCCGCCGGTAAATCGGTTGAAGCGGTAACTCAAGAAAAGGCTGATATCGGTTTTTTCGCAATTGATCCACTGCGTGGTGAAGGCATTTCATTTACCGCAGCTTATATGCACATTGAAGATTGTTACTTGGTTCGTGAGAGTTCTGCTATAGGATTAAACGACGAAGTCGATGTAATTCACAATCGGGTAGTTGTTGGCAAAGGAAGTGCTTATGATTTGTATCTCACTAGGGAGTTAAAGCAAGCGCAAATCGTGAGAGCCAGCACTTCGCCCGCCGTTGTCGAAGAGTTTGTTTCGCAAGGTTTTGAAGTTACTGCCGGGGTGAAGCAGCAACTTGAAGCTAATATGACACGTTTCCTTGGGTTACGACTTCTACCGGGGCGTTTCATGGTGATTCAGCAAGCCATGGGTTTGCCTAAATCTCGTGGCCTTGCTGCATCGAATTCAAGGTGCAACTGTTGCGCCTGCAATTAGCGAATGATTTACTATTTATCTCAATGCAATTTTTTAAAAAGTAACACTATGAATACCAACCGCCGCCAAATTCTTGCCGCTTTACCTGCGTTTGCAGCTACACCGTCTTTATTGGCACAAACCCCAGCTTTTCCTTCCAAGCCTGTAAAGATTGTTGTTCCGCAAACTACTGGCGGAGCCTCAGATGGTTTGTCACGCATCATGGCACAAGAGCTTGGCACGAAATGGAACCAACGAGTCATTGTTGAAAATCGCGCCGGTGCGGGCGGCACGATAGGTAGCGATACCGTTGCCAAAGCTGCACCCGATGGATACACCTGGTTGATGAGCTACTCGGGTACTCACGCCATTAACCCTTGGTTGTATAAAAGCTTGCCCTTCGACACCGCTAAAGATTTAACACCTCTCGCCGCGCTAGCAACTCTGCCATTTATCTTAGTTGTGAATCCGAAAGTGCCAGCGAAAAACTTGGCTGAGTTTGTTGCTTATGCCAAAGCAAACCCTGATGCAATCAATATGGCCTCATCGGGTAATGGTTCGGTGAATCACTTAATTGGCGAGATGTTTAACAGCGCAGCTGGTATCAAAATGACTCACGTTCCGTACAAGGGTGCTGCTGGTGCACTCACAGATTTAATAGGAGGTCAAGTACAGGCCTTCGTAGCGAGCGCACCTTCAGTCATTCAGCACATCAAGACAGGTTCTGTTCGTGCCTTAGCTGCCGCCGCGACCAAGCGAGCCTCCGCGCTTAGCGATGTTCCGACTTTTGGTGAAGCTGGCTACAAAGCTTTAAACATTGATTCTTGGTTTGCGTTCTTCGTGCCATCGGCGACACCGCCTGCGATAGTCAAAGCGATGAATGCCGATATTGCCAAGGTTTTGGCAACAAAAGAAATTAGCGAGAAGTTTGCCGCTCTAGGAGCAGATGTTATGACTTCATCGTTAGAAACATTCAGTAAAGTGGTGCTTGAAGACACTGAGAAATGGGGTAAAGCGGTGCGTGATTCGGGTGCAAAACTAGATTAACAAACGAGTAAACCTGGAGCGTACCTTGAGAAAAATAACTGGTTTAATTTTGATTTTTGCTGCGTTGCAAGTCTCGACGTTTGAAGCGTCTGCACAATCAAGCGGCGACAAAGTCATGCGCATTGTTGTGCCCTTCGCAGCTGGTGGGCCAACCGATATTCTGGCAAGGGTCTTAGCGCCTAAGCTGGCCACCTCATTAAAGCGAAATGTAATTGTCGAAAATCGAGTGGGTGGCACTGGCAGCATAGGGGCAACCTTCGTCGCGAAGGCTGCGCCCGATGGCGATACACTGTTACTTGGCACCAGCAGCATCATGGCCGCTAGCCCGAACCTCACGCCGAACCTGACATACGACCCAGTAAACGATTTCGTCCCGATTTCACTCATCGCGACTATAGAGAATTTATTGGTTATTCACCCTAGTGTTCCGGCAAAAAACGTGAAAGAGTTAGTCGCTTACGCAAAGGCGAACCCGCATAGGCTTTCGTATGCATCCTCCGGTATTGGCAGCACCTATCATCTGGGTGCAGAGTTGTTCGCCGCGCAAACAGGAATTGAATGGACGCATATTCCGTACAAGGGTGCTGCCCCCGCGATTCAAGATGTTTTAGCGGGGCATGTGCAAGTTATGTTCGATAACACTTCTTCGGCTATTCCCAACGTGAAGGCGGGCAAGTTGCGAGCCTTGGGAGTTGCCAGCTTAAAGCGTTACCCAACCTTGCCTGAATTACCGACTATTGCAGAAGAGGGGGTAACGGGATATGAAACGACGATTTGGTTAGGCTTCTTTGCCCCGGCTAAAACTTCGCCTGCGGTTTTGCAAAAGCTCAATAAAGATATTCAGGATGCGGTGAACTCAGCGGAATACAAAGAAAAGTTGATTGCACTTGATATTCAACCTAAGGTCAGCTCGTCTCAAGAACTTGCGTCTTTCTTGAAGGCGTACATCGCAAAGTGGGCGAAGGTGATTAAGGACGCAAATATAAAGCCGTAGCATTGCGCCTAGTGCGCCATCACCAACGAACTCAATCGATCTGGGTCGGCCAATAGTTCCGCACTGGTACCAGAAAATGCGATTCGGCCGCGATTCAGTACAAGTGCAGTCTGGGTCACTTGTAAGGCTAGCTTAGCCGATTGCTCGACCAAGATCACGGTAAGCGCTTCTTCTCGAATCAGTTTGCCGATACTCTCTAAAAGCGATTGCACGATGATGGGCGCTAAACCTTCAAGGGGCTCATCAAGCAATAGCAATGAAGGGTCGCCCATTAAGGCGCGCCCAATTGATAACATTTGTTGCTCGCCACCAGAAATTTGGTTACCCATGTTACTTCGGCGTTCGGCTAAGCGTGGGAATAATTCATATACCCGCTCTAGCGACCATTTGCCTTTTCGCGCGGCAACTTTTAAGTTTTCTTCGATGGTAAGCGACTGAAAAACATCGCGTGTTTGCGGTACGTAACCAATGCCCATACGCGAGCGTTCATGTACTTCAACTTTCTCGATGTTTTTGCCTTTGAACGAAATGCCACCGCCATGAAAAGTGGTATGCCCCATGATGCTAGCGAGCAAGGTGGTTTTGCCAACACCATTGCGTCCTAACAAAGCGAGCGCGCCACGTTCAGGCAAGGAAAAGCTCACGTCTTCTAATACGACCGTCGGGCCGTAGCCTGAATACAAACCATTCACCGAAAGGGCGGGTGCATTGCTTTTGGGTGCAGTATTACTCATGAGCTTCACCTAGATACACTTCGCGCACCCGTGGGTTGTTTTCTATTTCTTTCGGTGTGCCTTCGCACAGAACTTCACCTTGTACCAGCACGGTAATTCGGTCAGCAAAGCGAAAAACTAAATCCATATCATGTTCGATAATGAGTACCGCGATGTCTTTGGGTAAGTAACCGAGTGCTTCAAGAATCTTTTCGGATTCAACTTTGGGCACACCAGCGGCAGGCTCATCAAGCAATAACACTTTGGGTTTTAAACCGAGTGCAATCGCAATCTCGACCAAGCGCTGCTTTCCATAGGGTAAATCAATAACCCGTCTTGGCGCTTCGTCCACAATTCCTAGTGAATCGAGCAAGGCTAACGCTTCGTCGCGAATATCTTTCCTTGCACTGGCCGCGCGCCACCAACTGCCAGCGCCGCCTTTACGCTCGGCAACCCCAAGCGCCACGTTATCAAGCACGCTCATGTCACCAAACAGTGTGTTGATTTGGAAGGTACGGCCGAGGCCGCGTTTGACGCGAACCGCCTGAGGCAGGTTCGACATATCTTCACCAGCCAACATCACTTTGCCAGACGTTGGCACCAACCTTCCTGAAAGCAAATTAATGAAGGTGGTTTTACCTGCACCGTTCGGGCCAATAAGCGCGTGTCGAGCACCCGCTTCGAGTGAAAAGTTAATGTTTCCAGCAACGGTGAGCGCACCGAAACTCTTGCATAAGTTGATAGTTTGTAAAACTGCGCTCATGATGTTGAGCCTTGCTTTTTAGAAAACAAACGAGCACCGATGTTGTCGAAAATACCTAAGAATCCACCTCGGGCAAAAAGCACGACTAGCACTAACATTAAACCGATACCGAAGTACCAGTATTCCGGGAATTGTTTAGATAAAAAGTCCTGGGCGACTAAGAATATTAGAGGTCCGAGGAATGCGCCATAGATGCGACCGACTCCGCCCAACACTAACATGACGATGAGTTCACCCGATGGTTCAAAGCCGAGTACGTTCAGGCCAACCACTTGGTTAGTTTGTGTTAGCAACGCGCCGGCTAAGCCTGCGATAAATGCCGACAAAGTGTAGACCAAGACCAAACGCAAATACACCGGCGCTCCAATCGCTTCCATTCGCACGCGGTTTTCTCGAATGCCGGTCAAGCTGGCACCAAAGGGCGAGTAGATCACTCGGCGAACGACATACCAGCATACAAGCAGTACCGCTAAGCACCACCAGTAGCCAGTAACGCCATAAAGATCGAATTTGAAGAGCCCAAAAATTGGATCAACAATCACGCCCGATAAGCCGTCGGCACCGCCTGTTATGTCGGTTGCTTTGTTGGCAATCTCTAAACATACTGCCGCGACCGCTAAGGTCAGCATCAACTGCGCTAAACCGTGGGTACGCATGATCACTAAACCAGTGAATAAGCCCAGCAATCCCGCCGCAACGCCGCCTAGTATCAATTGTAGGAATGGATTGGTAATCCCAAGCTTGACGGAAACGATACCGGTGACATAAGCGCCAACTCCGAAGAATGCCGCATGGCCCAGGGTAACGATACCTGCGTAACCAATAATTAAATCAAGCGATAGTGCGAACAGAATATAGGTAAGCACACGAATGCCCATTGACAAATAGTCAGGCAGTAAAAAGAAAACAGCAATTGCTAAGAGCCAAGGCAGAGCCTCAGTCCATCGCAGGCTTGCGTTTGCGTTGTAACCAGCAGGGTGCTTCATGCGCGCTTTCCAAACAAGCCCAAGGGGCGCCAAAGTAGCAACGCGATAGTAGCGGCGTAAATAAAGAAGGCACCAAACTGCGGCAACCAATATTTGCAAGCCGTATCAGTGACACCAATCAGTAGTGCCGCAACGAAAGGGCCGCGCAAACTGCCTAGTCCCCCAATCGAAACAACAATTAAGAAGTACACCAGTTGCTCGAAAGGGTAGGTTGGTTGCACGGCAATGATGTCGGCACCTAATGCGCCGCCCAAGCCTGCTAAACCGCTACCGATGGCAAATGTCATGGTGAAAAGTCGCTTGGTATTAATACCGATAGCTTGGGCCATAGCGCGGTTGTCCACCGCTGCGCGAACCTTAGCACCCCAAATGGTACGTTCAATACCGAACCAGAGTGCCGCAATAATTAGGCCGCTAAACAGCATCAAGAATATGCGATAGGTTGGGAAGTCTCGACCAAATAGCGCGAATTGGCCTTTTAGGTAATCGGGGAGAACTACTGGCTGCTGCAGAGTGCCGAAGATTAAGCGGGCTACTGCAACAGACATGAAAATTAAGCCGATGGTGAACAGCACTTGTTCAAGCTCGGTAGCACCGTAAAGGCGGGAATAAAGTAATCGTTCGAGCACCACGCTAGCGGCTGCTACTAATACGAATGACAGTAAAAGTGCGAGCGGAAACGGAATGCTGTATTTTGCCAATGCGGTAACAAGAATGTAACCACCCGCCATCGCAAACACACCGTGAGCGAGGTTGGTAAACCCCATCAAACCCATCGTGATCGATAAGCCGACAGAGATTACATAAAGAATCATGCCAAACGCAATGCCGTGAAAGGCTACGCTAACGAGTGAAGAAAGAAATGCGTCCATGAAAAACCGGTTCAGTGCAAACTGTTTGAAGTTTGCACTGAACTCAAGCCCTTTAAAAATTACTTCTTGTCGGTTTTCTCAAACTCTTTGAGGGGGTCTTTAATCGCTGTGTTGATCACTTGAATTTCTACGTTAGCGAGTTTGCCGTTTACGCGACGAACTTCGCGCAGATACTCTGGGTTGATTACATCACGAGTGTCTGGGTCGATCGATACCGCACCGCGAGGGCTGTTGGTTGTGGTGTAAGTTTTCCAGAAATCAATCGTTTTCTGCGGATCGATTTTGCCACCTTGGGCACGAATAGCGCCGTAGATTGCGTCCATTGCGTCCCAAGCACCAACCACCATGAAGCCAGGGTTCAATTCAGCGCCATATTCCTTTTTATAAGCTGCAACGAATGCTTTCGTTGCAGGACGGTCGGCCGCTGCAGAGTAGTGGTGAACGGTTGTTACGCCCAACGCTGCGTCGCCCATGCCTTGCAGTTCTTCGTCAGTCACGATGTCGCCTGTACCAAGATACTTGATGTTAGCCTTAGCCATATCAAGGTCGCTATAAGCTTTCATCATTGCTGCAGCTTGCTTGCCTGCAGGGTTGAATGCAAACATTACCTCTGGCTTGGCATCTTTAATGCGCTGCAAGAATGGCACGAAATCAGGGTTGGCAAACGGAATACGCACTGAACCGATAATTTCTCCGCCAGCTTCTTTGAAGCCACGAATAAAGCAGCCTTCTGCTTCATGGCCCGGCGCGAAATCACTTACCGCTGTGTAGGCTTTTTTGTATTTTCTACCAGCCCATAAACCTGCTGGGTAAGACGACTGGCACAGGGTGAATGACATGCGCGCCATATACGGCGAGGAGTTCAGTACCTTTGCACCCGCAGCGTTCATGCTCATGACGGGAATTTTGGCTTCAGCTGATAATGGGCCGATGGCGGCCAAGTTGGGTGTCCAAACTATGCCGGTAATGATTTGTACCTTATCGCGTACGATCAATTCTTGGGCTACGCGCTTGGCGACGTCGGGGTTTGCGCCGGTATCGTCACGTTGAATGATTTCGACTTTGACGCCCTTTGGGAGCTTGTCTGCATTCATTTTCATGTAGAGGCGCACGCCTTTTTCGATTTGATCACCTTGAGCAGCGCCTGGGCCGCTGTAAGTGCCAATTAAACCGATTTTAATGGTCTGAGCCGATACTGGCTGTGCCGCTATCGAGCAAACTGCCACAGCTGTCGCTAGGGCGATCTTAAGAAATTTCATGGTGTCTCCGTAAAAAGCTAATTCTGAATATCTGGCTTGGGCGTGATGATACCCGCATCTTATAACGTGGATATCGTTGGCTGGGTGCACAGCTAGGCAAGCAAACACACTAAAGGGCAAAGCCTAGGCTATGGGTTAGTGGCAGCAGCGTCGTAATGGCAGTTTAAGTTCGCCTTGCGCCCTCGCGCTCTTGCAGCTTCCGGATATCCTTAATCGCCTGTGCAACACCCGACATTGTTGGATTGATCGCATAGGCTTTTTCAAAATATCGAAGGGCTTGGTCTAAGTCACCCATTTGGGCGAAAATTTGACCGTAACCGGAGAGTGCGCCAAAGTGGTTTGGGTTGCGTTTTATTACTTCGTCGCAATCGGCGATCGATTTTTGTAAATCGCCAACAAAGTAATAAACCGTTGCGCGCTTATTCCATGCTTCGGCAAATTGCGGCTTGATACTGATAATTTTGCTAAAAGTAGTGATTGCCTGCAGGCTTTGCCCCGCAGACATTTGCGCAATGCCTTTTCGATAGAGTTGATCGACGGCCTTATCGTTGGCCCTGGCCCATATTTGCCAAAGCGCTGAGGTCGCGCTTGTACTGACGGCAGGGTCACTATCTTTGAGCGCTGCAACTAAGGCATCGCTGTCTTGCATTTGGCCGATTTTTGCTAAGCGAGTAATGGCATCTAGTTTTGTTTTGGCGGATTGGCTGGTTAGAGCATTAATTGCTTGCTGGCGGGTCATTACATCGGTAGCCCAAGATTTGCCAGCGAGCAAGCAAACCGCCGAGAATCCAGAAATCCAAATGAGCTTAGTTAATCGCATAACTGCATATTGCGGGAAAACTTAGAGTTTTAGGGAATTTCTAAGTGCGAAGCTCGGGTAATTTCCTATGCAAGCCCCACAGCTGCTTTGGTGAGGGAATGCACGTTGACCCGAGCTTGGAGTTTTACCGCAAGTAAAAAGATGCCTGCGGCTTTTCGTTGCAGCAGTAAAAGAGATGTTGGCGGCACATGCCAAAAGTCTCTTGCTTTCATCAATTCAAAGGCAAGTTCATTTAATCGCGGCGCTAAATCGGCATTAGCGAAATCGAATTCACCATCGAAGCATTGCGGCTCTAAGGCGATTTCAATAATTCGCATCACTTTGTCTTTATGGTGTTGCGAAGTGGTTTCATCGAAGTAGCTCAGACTTTGTGCGGCTGCGGCCATACGCGCCTTATCTTGTGTGAATGCGCCTTTGATCAGTTTCTTGAATTGAGCCACAGTCGCTAATGAATATTCTGTGACTGCACCGAAATCTAACAACACCAATTGTTTGGTCGCAGGTGCATACCGGTAGTTCGCAAAATTCGGGTCAGTTTGAATCATTCGGAATTCCAGCAACTCCCGAAGAAATAGTCTGATTAGACTTGCAATGACTGCATCACGTTCTGCCTGTGGCGCAGCGATAACGTCTTCAATCGGAATGCTTTCGATATAGGACATTGCCAGTAAATCGGCGCTACTTAAACTCTCGAACCATTGCGGAACGCAGAACGATGAATCGTCCTTCAACAGATCGTGAAAGTGCTGCAAGAACTTGCCTTCACGCAAGTAATCGGCCTCATGGTGGAGCTGCTTTTTTGCGTCTTTTAAAAAGGGCGCTATATTGATGTCGCTTGGCACTAACCCTGTGAACTTCAGTAAACCGGCGACGTTATCCACATCGCTATCAATACTTTTTCTCACACCGGGATATTGCAATTTAATCGCAAGCGCCTCGCCGCGCTTAGAGGTTGCGCGGTGTACTTGCCCAATCGACGCCGCTGCCACTGGATCGAAGTCGAATGACTTTATTTTTGATTTCCATGCTTTGCCCCATTGACCAACCAGCACTTGTTCGACTTGCGAAGTTGGCATTGCACTGGCATCCGCACGCAATGTACTTAAGATATTGGCAAGCTCCGGCGGTATTAAGTCGCCAGCGTCCATCGACAGCAATTGCCCTAACTTCATGGCAGCACCTCGCATTTGAGCGAGCTGTTGCACCACTCGTTTTGCATTAGATGGTGTCAGCAACAGGTCAGAAAATTTTGGTCGGTTACCGCTGGCAAGTTGCTTGGCGCCATTTACCAGCATGCTACCCGCGATGCTGGTGGTTAGTAAGCCGAACTTAGTGAAGCGAGAGAGGCGGCCCGTTGGTACGGCGCTAGGTAACGAACTAGTTTTTGAAGGCGTATCTTTTTTACTTGGCATAGTGCAGCACTGTACACGCCTTGTGTACGGCGCTGCCAATGTGGAGACTATTCAGGCTTGATATTTACTAGACAGACGCCTCCATCAAATAAGATAACTCACGTACGCCGGCTCCAATTAATGGAGTGGCAATGGCTGAGTATCCCAACCGAAAATAGTTTTTCGCTGCCGAATTAGTAAGGTCAAAAAAAACTTCGCCAGACTCGATCAGTATGCTTTTCTCCAGACACTTCTGAGCGAGTACTTTGCTGTCTAAGTTGGCGGGGCCTCGAATCCAAGCCCCTGAACCACCTTGTGCAGGTGTGATCTGGCAAGCAGGTAAATAGCGCTCAAAGGCTTGCACTAACTCATGGCGTCGCTGGCTATAGGTGACATTCAACTTGCGAATGAAAGCATCATGATGGCCTTGGGCAATGAACAGGCTGGCAATATGCGCGTTGTTTGATGATGGATGGCGCATAATGAGTCTGCGTAGGGCGCGCAGCTCTTGAATTAAATCCGGTGGGGCAACGACATACCCTATACGCAGTCCGTGAGCCAGAGTTTTAGACAAACTTCCTAGATAAATCACGCGCCCACGGGTATCCAAACTTTTGAGTGCGGGAAGCGGTCGGTTAGAAAAATTGAGCTCGCTTTCATGGTCGTCTTCAATCAGCACCACATTTTTTTGGTAAGCGAGGTCAAGAATTTGCTGCCTGCGCTGCATCGACATGGTCACAGTCGTAGGGCATTGATGACTAGGTGTGGTGTAAACATATGTACATTGACTAAAGGCCGGTGAAGCGATTAAACCTTCTTGATCAATCGGCAGAGCTGCAATCTTATTGCTGCGCAATTTGAAGTTATTGCGAGCATCTGGATAGCCTGGCTCTTCAATGCCCACAGCAGTATTGCGATCCACGAGTGTGTGAGCCAGTAAATAGCAAGCCATTTGCGCGCCAGCGGTCACTAAAATTTCGTCATGCCTAGCGATGATGCCTCGTGCTGGCAACAAGCGATGTTGGATTTGGTCGATGAGTGGACCGTAATCGCGGTCGATATGGTCTTGCGACCATTTCTTAACAGCCGGCGCGAACAAAGACTGATGCGCACATTCGCGCCAGTCTTTGAGCGGCATCAGGCTAGGATCAAATTGGCCATACACGAAAGGGTAGGTTAGATCCTGCCAATTGGCAGGTTTGATGATGTTGCGTTGCTGATGCAGTTGAGTCTTTAGACGATCTGCCCAATTGAGGCTTTCAACAAGTGAAGTGGGTTCTGCCGATTTTGCAGCTTGCCCAAGCAAAATGTCTCGGTTTACGAACAAACCGCTTCGCTCTACCGCACGCAAAAAACCTTTGTCTACGAGAACTTGAAGTGCTAGCGACACTGTATTGCGGGAAACACCCAAAGCAGTGGCCAATGTTCTGCTCGGTGGAATTTTGGTATCTGCAGGAACGAGGCCCATCAAGATGCTGTTAACCATCATCTCTTTGACCTGGCCTTGTAGAGTGCTGCTGCTGCCAGCAAAGCGAGGAAAGAGCTTAATCCAGATACCGGTAATTTCTTGTTTGTTGCGCATAGTTTGTGCCGTTTTTAATTATTCTGGCACTAAACAGTTACCCTTTTGGATCTATTTTGCTTTCGACCTTTTCAAGGAACTCGATAAGAAGGGTGCAAAACAGCGAACCGCGCTCTAAATGTAAAGCATGGGCACACGAAGGCAACACGGCCAGCGAAGCGCCAGGAATATTTCGCCACAGCATTTCAATTTGAGACCAGCCATAGGTGCGGTCACGTTCCCCCCAAATGACCAATGTGGTTTGCTCAATTCGCGATAGATGCTCTCGCCCGTCCCAAGATTCCATTGCGCTTAGCCCAGCGCTTGCAGCCTGTTCGGTGGCCAGCGTCGCTACGGCAGCAAGTGCTTCGAATGCTGGTGACGCTTCATAATCGAGCAACCAGGTAGCGCAAATTCGCCGCGCTGTACGCTGCAAACCATCCTCTCGCAAGCGCTCGCGTGAACGCTCCATAGTTTCAAAACGGCCTGGTATGCATCCTAGTGGGCCGGTTGCGTACAGTACTAGTTTGTCGACGCGATGAGGTGCCAGCCTAGTAATTTCTTGAACCACCATCCCACCCATTGAATGGCCCAACAAGTGAAAGTGTTCTATTCCTATGTGATCGAGCGTGGCCAATACATTCAGAGCATGGTCTGTCAAATTGGTAGGGGCCACGAGGTGATTAGCGAGGCCATATCCTGCGAGATCAAGCGTTACCACGTCAAAGCGTTTACTGAGCATAGGCAGCTGCGCTTGCCACTGATTCGAACCCCCCAAATAGCCGTGCACTAGCACCAAGGTGCTACCTTTACCATTTCTCTGATACGGTAAGAGTTGCGATGGATTCATCATTGTTTGGTCTGCCACCAATTCACGCAGCTTCTGGCTAGCGCCGCTGTACTGTCGACACAATGAATACGCAATGGTGAATCTATGGAGTCAAGCGCCAAAGGTGTTTCTGTACAAGCCAAAATCACTGCCTTTGCGCCTTGGTCTAACAATGCCTGGACGGCTTGCTCAATGAGCAGGCCACCGTTCCGTGTATCGCCGGCCTTAACGCAATCTATCCCAGGTAAAACTAGAGAGTTCATCATAGTCTCTTGTGGCAACACGACCGTATAGCCCGAGCGAATCAGTGCCTCATCAAAAATCTTGGCAGCAAGGGTTGCCCCAGTAGCGATGATGCCAATGGAGGAGCCAGCTTTAGCTAGCAGTGATACCTCATTCACACTCGCATCAACAATGCTTAAAAAGGGAACGGTGCACCCTTTAAGCAGGTCGGCGTACCAAAAGTGGGCCGTGTTACAAGGCATCGCTAAGGCAGTAGCTCCTGCGCGTATCAGTCGATCACGTCCAGCCAGCAAATCGGGCAGGGGAGAGGGGCCATTGCTAAGAATGGCTGCTGGCCGGGGAGCAATACGCGGGTCTGATTGAATCAGTAAAGGCACATGATCGGCATCGCCTTTGGCCGGCGTTTCAGAAACAACCTTGTTGAAAAAATCAACAGTTGCCAAAGGGCCCATGCCGCCTAATACACCGATCATGTGCATGCTCCTTAAAGCGGCTTTAAGCCGTTGAAGGCATCCATGTACCCGTATAGCGCGACTGAGCCGCCGGTGTGTAAGAAGACCACATTTTCGCCTTTCTTAAAATGCCCTTTACGGCACAGGTCAATCAGCCCAGCCATACCTTTGCCTGAATAAACCGGGTCAAGCAAGATTCCTTCTAAGCGCGCCACCATCGTCACCGCCTCGACCATGCCGGGAGTGGGAATGCCGTAGCCGCCACCAACATAGTCGCAGTTGGCTTTGACACTTTCGCGGCTTACGCTACCTGGCACTCCTAATAAGTCTGCAGTCTTCACGGCAAGGTTGTAAACGTTTGTCTCTTGGGCTTCCTTAGGTGCTCGTACGCCGATGCCAAGCACCGGGATTTGGCTGCGAGTACCTTCGAACCCTGCTACTAATCCAGCTTGCGTGCCGGCACTTCCTGTGGCGTGAACAAGGCAGCTAACATTCAGCCCTAGGTTATTGAACTGATCGACTAACTCAAGTGCGCAAACGACGTAACCTAGTGCACCAATTGGGTTGGAGCCACCGCCAGGAATGACGTAGGGTTTTTGACCCTTGGCACGTAACTCATCGGCCAGCTTCGCCATTGCAGCGTTCATGTCTGTGCCGCCTGCTACTTCTTGCACACTTGCGCCATACAGATGATCTAAAAATACATTGCCAGACTGTTTGTAGTTTTCAACTTTGGATCCGGTCCTGTCTTCCAGCAAAATCTCGCACTTCATCCCCATTTTGGCGGCGATTGCCACGGTTTGGCGCGCATGATTAGACTGGGTGGCACCCTGCGTGATGATGGTGTCAGCACCATGTTTTACCGCGTCAGCCATTAGAAATTCAAGCTTGCGGGTTTTGTTTCCACCAGACCCTAGTCCGGTACAGTCATCACGCTTGATGTACAAGTTCGGGCCACCTAGTGCCTCGGTCATGCGGGGCATGAATTCGAGCGGTGTCGGGCCGTGCGTAATTTGCACTCGAGGGAAATTGGTAATTTTCATAGTGGCTTTCTTTGATAGTTTGAAATGGATACTGGTTTCTTTAATTCACTGCAGCCGCGAGTAAGCTCGCCGTTGAGACGATTTTTCCGATCAAAATGCAGTCGTCGTCTGTCAATGACAATGGTGTGCGCAGGTCTAACAATTGATCCAAAACAGCTTTGGAGTGAGGAATATCTGGTTTGCTTGAAAGGTAATGCCAATGCTCATAATTACTGGTGAACGCGATGGGTGCTGGCGTGCCAAACCACTTAATATAAAGCCCGCGCAAAGTGCATTCTTTTAGAAAATGTTCGATCTGATGCGGCTTTAAATGAAGACTGAACTGAATCGAGCTTGCGATGAACTCTTCTTTTGAATCGCGTGCTGGTATGGACAAGGCATGAGATTTTGTCAGTTCTCGTTCAAGCGTCGCGTAGATATGGTTCCAACGTCTGCCACGTTCTGCTAACTGCCCAATCTGCGGACGTAGCAACGCAGCAGATAAATTAGACATGCGCATACTAAAGTTTGGCGTCACATACTTCCAGCGCTCGAAGAACTCTGCGCTGGGCTTCAACAGATGCTGGTCATACATCATGTAGCACCCCGACATTAATATCGTTTGTGCAGCTACATCATCATCATCGGTTACGATTAAGCCACCCTCACCTGAGTTGATGTGCTTGTAAGTTTGCGCGCTATAGCAACCTACTTTACCCCAAGTGCCGGTATGTTTGCCGTCCCATTTTGCGCCCATCGTGTGAGCACAGTCTTCGATGATGACAACACCATGCTTATCGCAAATCGAACGTACCGCCGATAGGTCGGTGATGTGGCCACGCATATGAGAGAGTAAAAACACCTTGGCGCCACTGGCGGCTGCCTTGAGTTCTAGGTCTTTCAAATCTGTCATGTAATCAGCATTGGTTTCAACCAAAACTGCCTCTGCTGCCGCATGTGCAATGGCGCCAGGTACGGGGGCCAGCGTAAAGGTGCTGGTCAAAACCTTATCACCTGGCTTCACGCCAACCGCCTTGAGGGCAATAAACATGGCGGCACCGCATGAGCTAACTGCTATGCAGTATTTACTACCTACGTAAGCAGCATATTCTTGCTCTAGTAGCGAAGGTTCGGGGAACCCGGAGCCTTGTTCGCCATATCGGTGTAAGCGACCAGAACGCATCAGCGCTATTGCGTGCTCAATTGCGTCTTCGGGAATCGGCTCAGGCGTACTTAGATCTTTACCAAACCAAAGATCATCGGTTGTTGCAGGCGCTTGCCTAACAATCGGGTCAATTGAAATTGTATGCATTTCAGGTTTAATGTTGATTGCCAGCTAAGGTGCCGAGCTCGAACGTTTCTTGAGGATAGTATTTTTTCAATCGAATATCTCCCGTCCGGGCATGGCCTTCCATACCTTCTAGGCGAGAAATTCTCGCGGCAACCTGGCCAACTTCGCGGCTAGCACCGCGTGTTAGGCGCTGATAGGTTACGGTTTTGATGAACTTACCAACGCTTAGGCCACCAGAGTAACGTGCGGCCCCTCGAGTGGGCAATATGTGATTTGGGCCAGCGCATTTATCGCCATAGGCAACCGTAGTTTCTTCACCTAAAAACAATGAGCCATAGTTAGTGAGATTTTTGAGCCACCAATCTAAGTCTCTGGCAAACACTTGCAAATGTTCAGGTGCATATTGATCGCTAATCTCCACCATTTCTTCTGGGCTGTCGACTAAGATCACCTCACCATAATCGCGCCAAGCCGCAGTTGCCGCATTGCGTGCCAGCTCAGGCAGTGCAGCGATAACAGAGGGCATAACTTCAATCACTTTCATGCCTAGATCACGCGACGAGGTGAATAGCCAGACAGGCGAGTCCGGGCCGTGTTCCGCTTGGCCTGCAAGATCAGCCGCCACGATAGTAAAGTCGGCAGTATCGTCGGCGATGATGGCGGACTCGGTAGGCCCTGCGACTACATCGATGCCAATGCGCCCAAATAGCATGCGTTTGGCCTCAGCGACAAAACGATTGCCGGGGCCGACGATTACGTCTGCTGGTTTAGGTGAGTACAAACCGTATGCCAGCGCGGCAATACCTTGCACTCCACCCAGTGTTAAAACAGTATCGGCACCGCAAAGTTTCATAGTGTGCAGAATCGCCGGGTTTACACCGACTTCTTTGTGGGCCGGCGAAGTAGCGACAATGTTGGGTACACCTGCTACCTTCGCTGTGCAAACGCTCATGATGGCCGACGCCGCATGTGCATAACGGCCGCCAGGTATGTAGCAACCAGCAGTGTTTACCGGAATCAATTTTTGCCCAGCGATCAAGCCGTTAATCAGCTCGACTTCAAATTCGTGCAGTGATTCGCGTTGGCGCTTTGCGAAATCTTTGACCCTTGAATGCGCGAAGGAAATATCATCCTTCACGCCTTGAGACAAGCTTCTACTTGCGGCGGAGAAGTCGTCTTCGGTGACTACAATTGGGCCGTGCCAACCATCAAAGTCGCGCGCATATTTTTCGATTGCATCTCGACCATTTTTTTGGATATCGGTCAGGAGGCGTTGAACCGTCTCCGCAGTCGCGTTATCTATCGCCTCTTGCGGTGGGGTGGCTTTCTTCAAATACTCAATCGTCATGAAATGCTTTCAATAAATATAATAGGTCTCTGGCTTCACGCCCGGCCCTTCCATGGCACCACGCGGCGTTCTACAAAGCGCACCAAGTGGTCAAATGCGTAGGCAATCGCAGCAATCACCACGATGCCCATGATGACAATCGGGGTCTGCAAAAATCTAGACGCTGATAACACCGTGTAGCCGAGGCCAGAGGTCGCGGCAACCATTTCGGCGGCCACGAGTGTTGTCCAACCAAAACCAATTCCAACGCGCATTGCCGTAAATATTTCTGGCATTGCGGATGGCAAAACGACTAGACGAATAACTTGCCAGCGGGTTGCGCCAAATGAGTAAGCTGCATGAATCTGTTCAATAGCGGCAGACTTGACACCCGCTCTTGCTCCCAACGCCATTGGTGCCAAAACGGATAGAAAAATTAACAGAACCTTGGACAACTCATCAATACCAAACCAAATGATCATCAGCGGCAGATAAGCCAGAGGAGGGATCGGGCGGTAAAACTCAATAGGTGGGTCAAAAATGCCACGTGCGACCGGGCTCATACCCATCGCAATACCCAACGGAATTCCGATGAGACAGGCAAGCACAAAAGCGCCAAACACCCGCAGCGTGCTGACCCCTGTATGTTCCCAAAAACTAGCTCCGGTAAAACCGTCTTTCAACATGACTAGGAAAGCGTCAACTACTCCCATCGGAGATGGCAAGAATAGCGGCTTGATGTAGCCAGCATAAGTGACGAACCACCAAATGAATATCAAACCGACAATAACCACCGCGCTGATTTTTAGGCTTTCGCCTTGACCCGGCACGCCGTAAATCTCACCTGGCTTAGCAGGTTTTGCCTTGGTCAGGCTTGCCCAGATGCCATTGCTGGATTTTGAATCGGTGTCACTCATGATTGCTTCCTTCTTCATCCGTAAAGATGATTTGTAAGATCTTTTCTCTGAGGGCAATAAATTCAGTAGATGCTTTAATTTCGCGGGCGTTGCCCGTTTCAAAATAGCGCTGACTAAATGGCAGGTCGAATATATGTGAAATGCGATCAGGGCGAGGCGACATAACGATTAGCTTAGTACCCATAAAAAGCGCCTCTTCAACGCTGTGGGTAATAAAAAATACCATCTTTCCTGTGTCTCGCCACACTTTCAAAATCAACTCTTGCGCCCGCTCTCGCGTCAACGCGTCGAGAGCGCCAAGAGGCTCATCCATCAACAAAATGTCTGGGTCACTGGTGAGAGCTCGGGCAATACCTACGCGTTGTTGCATGCCCCCTGATAACTCATAGGTAGCAGATTGTTCAAACTGCTCAAGCCCAAGTAACTTGATGAAGTCTCTGGCAATTTTTTCGCGTTTTGCTTTGTCGTGCCCCTGAATTTTTAAACCAAATGCTACGTTGTCGAGCACATTTAGCCACGGCAGCAGTGCGTGTTTTTGAAAAACTACCGAGCGATCTGCGCCGGGCCCAGTCACTAATTTATTGTTAAGGGAAATCTCTCCTTCACTCGGAGCCATGAATCCAGCAATCAGGTTGAGCAAGGTTGACTTGCCGCATCCTGACGCACCCAGAGCCACTACAAAGTCTTTTTCGTGAATCTCAAGGTTGATATTTTGTAGCGCATGTACTGGAGGTTTACCGCGAACGGGATAAAACACCGACGCATTGCGGATGGCAAGTACAGACATTGGAAACCTTAAGATGAAAAGGCTAGTTGCTGACCTGGCCCGAGCCGGTCAGCACGATCGAAATAACGCGGACTTATTTGCCCCAAGCTGCCTTGGCAAATTCAGGGTTTACAAATTTTGTATAGCTATCTGCAGCGGCGCTGATCCGGCCAACACTCTTCAGAAAGTCTGCTGTCGACTTCATCGTTGTGGCTGCACCCCCACCCATCCAGGCTGCTGACATGTTGACGTCACCATCTGGGTAAGTTGCATCTTCCAAAGCGGACACTACTGCCGCTGGCGTGATGCCGACATTGGCTGCGACTGCTTTGACTTTTGGCGAATCTGCATTCCATGCCGCTTTGTTTTTAGAATAATCGCCATTGATTTCGTTCATGGCTTTCAGAAAGCTAATTAAACCGGCACGATTGGCAGCTGCGAACTTGTTCGTGGCAACCCAGCCATTGAAGGTAGGAAACCCAGTTTTGGCGACTAGTCCTGCGGTCGTCATAATTTTGCCATTCTCACGCAACTTGGCTTGTACGGGATACCAAACAAATGCAGCATCGATAGCGTTCTGGCTCCATGCGGCTGCAATTTCAGCGGGCGACATGCCAACAACGGTAACGTCCTTCT
>JAYWIG010000357.1:0-23409 GCA_043789035.1 Betaproteobacteria bacterium | reverse complement strand
ATAGGAGTTTTACCATGGCACGCTTTTTTTATCGCCCAGTTGCTGCATCGACCACTGCTTCGTATGACCCTTTTAACGCATTAGTACGCGATTTCTTTGCACCAGAAACCACGTCGGAAATGCGCGTGAAGTTTAAGGAAGCTGCGAATGAATATACGTTGTTGGCAGAGCTTCCAGGAGTGGGCAAAGAAGACATCAACGTTGAAATCAACGGTTCCGATGTGAAAATTTCGGCTGCGACTAAGGCAACTGCGAAAGATGATGAGAACGCCGCAGAAAGTGCCGACGAATGGACAAAGCGTTCTTACGCAAGAAGCTTCACCCTGCCTGCCGAGATCGACGACGAAAAGGCAGTTGCTCAGTATGAAAATGGTGTGTTGCGATTAACTTTGCCTAAGAAATCAGCCAACGCAGCCAAGCGTTTGATGATTGCTTAATCGTTGTAGCAAAAAGAAGTAGTTCAAGATTCTCGGTCCAAAAGACTGAGAATCTTCTTTTTGAACCAATCCGTTGAAGCTAGCTCAGCTTTGCTAAAGTTGCTTACAAGCGTTTTTGATTTGCTACCGTAATTTTTTGCAGGGATGTATTCAAACAGCTGCTCAAAGTCGCCCGACTTTAAAGCGTCGATTATTTCATCGGTGCCAGCATCGTTAAATTGCTTTTTCTTTTTTTGAGTTTGCTGATCAGTTTCTGAATAGAACGCGTAGCTCGCTCTAGCACCACCTAGACCTTTGCGGCTTGCTAAATCTTCTACAACTTTGGGACCTTCAACTAACCACGCCTTTTGATATTCATGAATGTCAAATTGCAAACCTTTTCCTTGCATCAATTCCTCAATGTTTTTTGGATGAAAAAGATAATTCTCAATTGAATACATATCCAGCATCCGTAAACCAATGTGGTGCTCTAATAAACTGGTTCGCTCGGTCTGAGTAACAAAGTCTTTGTCGACAAGGCAAATCGACTTGGCAATGAGCTTTTGCTGATTGATAGCGTTGTATTTGTCTCTTGCTGCAATCGCAATCCGGTTTGAGTCGTTAATGATTGGCGCTAAATAGTAGATGTCCTGATTCTCCACAAACACTACGATACGGTTATTGATGAGTACTCTTAAAGTATCGCTAGATATTGCGACATTGAATAGATCAGGGTTAGATTTTTCTTCCGGAGCTAAGCGTTGTGGCAAATCAAAATTTAACTCATCTAAATCGATAATCGAGGCAACGTTGCTCGCCGTTGCAAATTCAATGAACCCCAGTGAATGAGATGCGACCCAAAGCTGGGAGTCAACAGCAATCCAATGAGAAACGATTTCTTCAATCAGTGTTTTTTGAAGTGCTGTGTGCATGTGTGCATCCAGCTCGTCGATAAAAATCACCTTCCCGCGCAAAAATTCTTTGCGAACAGAAAAATTAAGAATTGAAATGACAACTTGTTTTTCTCCATGACTTAAAAGATCAAAATTAAACTGGCTATTGCCTTTTTGAAAGATCAGCTTTGGTGGTTCAGTTGGTGTTGCGTCTTCAAACTGACGCAGCTGCGGAACTAGGTCTTGAGTACCAGAAAATACCCGAACTAAAGCGGAATTTATGGGTTCGATAAAAGTCTGGAAAATCGCTTTGGTATCAACGCTTTCGTTGGCAAAGACAGGCTCTCTTAATGCTTTGTTAATACTGTTTGTAAAAATGGCGGCGTCAGTGTGAAACCGTTCATCTAAGGCGGTTAGACGAGCTGGCCCGTCACCGTTTAAATCGATGTCGAAGTTTCCATTAGGGTTTTGTTTAAGCTGCGGAATTACTCTAAGACTGCTACGACCATAAATATTCGCTCCTAGTGGGTTTTCGTGGAACAGCAATTGAGTGGTAGGGTTAAATTGCAGCTCACCCAAGTCTGTTTTAGCCCATATAGAAATGGGTTCGCCAAGAACTTTTTGATAATAATCAAAAGATGTCTGTATTCCGCCTCCGTAATATGCGTTTTTGGAAGCCACGTGCACGTTGGAGAGTAATTTCAATGCATCAAAAATCGAGCTCTTACCCGAGCCATTACTGCCAACCAGTAATACGAGTTTCGAAGAATCTGGAATGTCAGAAATATCTAAATCCGAGAACCTTTTAAAGTTCTTTAAGTGGAGGCTTCGTATTTTCATGTGGCGTCAGTTGCTACTTGAGTGGGATTGATAATTCCTGAATTATCGCCTGAGTATCGGGGCGTACACCACGCCACCAGAAGAAACCTTCGGCGGCTTGCTCTACCAACATGCCTACACCATCCGCAACTTGCACAACGCCAGAGGCTTTGGCGAGTTGTAAGAATGGTGTGAGGCCCTTACCGTAGGCAAGTTCATACGCTAACGAAGTGCTTGTAAAAACGCTTGCCGGTACTGAGGGGCATTGCGCAATTAAGCTGGCGGAAGTGGCATTCAGAATGATGTCGAAAGTTTGGCCTTCAAGTGCTTCGAAGCTATTGCCTTTGACGTTGCCATTGATTGCGTATTGATTCGCAAGCAATAGAGCTTTTTCAACCGTGCGATTTGCGATGACTAGTAACGCAGGCTGCTTTTCTAAGATTGGCATGATGGCACCACGGGTAGCGCCGCCTGCACCTAACAACAAAATTCGTGCGCCTTCAATCGGGCGCTTCAAATTCTTTTCGATATCGCGAACCAGCCCTAGGCCATCAAAGTTTTCTGCAAACACCTCATCGCCAACAAACTTCAAGGCGTTCACAGCACCAGCTTGCTTAGCTCTGTCTGATGCTTGCGTGGCGTAGGCAAAGGCATCAAGTTTAAACGGTGCTGTGACATTCATTCCACTGCCGCCAGCAGCGCGAAATGCATCGACGGATGCTTTGAAGCCACCTTCGCCGAGTTGACCTTCGAGTTTGGTGTAAACCAAATCTTGTGCGGTGATTTTGGCAAAATGCGTGTGAATAATCGGAGATTTACTTTGAACAATCGGGTTGCCTATTACGGCGTATTTGGCAGGCATGGTGAAGTCTTATTAAGATGAATTTTAGTTTTGATTGGTGTCGCTAATTTGCGTCACTCAGCGCTAAAGGCAACATGGCTTCGAACACTGCAATATCAGCATCGCTACCCGCCGATATCCGAATGGCGCGATTGAGTGGCGCAACGCCTGGCATACGCACAAACACACCTCGGGCAATCAATCCATCGAGAACACGCTTAGCAAATACGCCGTCGCGCATGCAATCGATGGTGATAAAGTTGGTTGCAGTAGGTAAGGGCTTTAGCTGATTATTGCGGGCAATTTGGGCGATTTTCTCTAACGAAACTCGTATACGGGCGACTGTATTTTTAAGGTGCTCAGTGTCCGTTAACGAGGCAAGTGCACCGGCTTGTGCAATTCGGTTTACCGAAAAGTGATTACGAATCTTGTCGAAACTTTTTGCGACTGATTCTTCGGCGATTGCGTAAGCAATTCGCGCACCAGCCATGCCCCATGCCTTTGAGAAAGTACGAAAACGAATAACTTGTGGGTTACTCACGTCAATCGCAGGTAAGGTATGGGGTGGCGCGAATTCGCTATAAGCTTCGTCCAGAACCAGTACGGTGCCTTGTGGAATGGCGTCAATTAAGCGTTGTGTTTCATTTGCACTCCACCACGAGCCCATGGGGTTATCAGGGTTCGCAAAGTATATAAGCTTAGGCGCGCAGGTTTTTGCTGCATCGAGCAATGATTGCGGGTCTTCTTTGTCATTCACATAAGGTACGGTGACTATCCTGCCAGCAAATCCAGTGACGTGAAAGTTAAATGTTGGGTAGGCACCTAGGGAGGTCACCACAGAATCGCCTGGCTCAATAAACTGCCGAACTGTGTAGCCGAAAAGTGAATCAATGCCTTCGCCAATGACGATGTTGTTAGCATGTACGCCAAGCTGCTTAGCAAGTGCAACTTTTAATTCATGGTTTTCTGGGTCACCGTACATCCAGCATTCGCTGGCCGCTTTTTGCATGGCTGCTATTGCTAAGGGCGATGGGCCAAACACATTCTCATTGGCGCCTATGCGAGCTTTAAATGCAGCACCTCGCATACGCTCTTGCGTTTCCGGCCCCACAAAGGGCACGGTCGAAGGCAATGGACTAACTATTTTTGAGTAGCGCAGTAAAGAGGAAGAGGCGGTTGTCATGTTTACGTTGAAGTTAGTTAAATTCAAAGAGTCTTTTTGGGGTGTCCCAAAGAACCTTTTTTCTATCATTAATATCAGGCATTAAGCGTTCGAAAAATCGTAGCAAAGGGCCGTAATCTAGCCGTTCCGGTGCCTTCAGAAAAGGCCAATCGGAAGCCCACACGCAAGCATCTAATCCATAAGCGTCAATGAGTGAATAGACGAAAGGTTTAACGTCATCATAGCTGGGCATTTGATGCGAAAACTTTTGTAACCCAGATAGCTTGATGGTTGCTCGCCTATTTTTACCTAACGCTAGTAGCGCAGTAAAAGCGGTCGATTCCAAACCTGCTTGTGGCGATGGCCTGCCGCAATGATCGATGAGAAGTTTAACGCTCGATTGTTCGATTAACGGCAACAGGCCAAGCAACTGGTCGCCCTCAAACTGAAGCTGTAAAAACATGTCAAGGGCTTCGAGATGTTTGAGCAGTGGTGCAGTGTTGGCATAGTGTGCAGGGCCAAATATCGTGGCATTAAAAGCAATGCCGATGACGCCTAGTGATTTCAGCCTTGCAAGCTCTTCTTGGCCAACGTCATTGGGTACAACGGCAATGCCTTTAAACCGGCCTTTGCCTCGCGCGAGTACATCGATCAAACATCGGTTATCTAAACCGTAACCCGAGTTTGGGCCTACTAGCAATGAATGAGCGACGTTGTAACTATTCATTACTTCTTGGTACTGTGCCAATGCGCCAATTTCTTGGCCTGCTGGGCGATAGGCAACGTCGCTGGCGTAGGGAAATCGAACTGGGTCTAACACATGGTTATGGCAGTCGATTTTTGCTTCGTCGAAAATACTCACGTCGAAAAAAACTACTTACTTTTTGCTCAGAGCGGGCAAGATGCCGGTAATTTCTTGCTTGCCGTTACGCACTTCGGTCATGAAGCTTTCACGGTCAAGATCACCATTAGCATCGAATTCCACGTCCATCAATATACCAGGTTGGTCAACCGCTTTGACTTTCAAAGTGTGCATGGCTTTAGCAACCAATTTCTTGTCGAACTTGCCGACTTTTTCAATCGCTGCTTTCAATGCATAAACGCCTGAGTAACCTTTCAAACCGTTGTGATCTGAAATGTATTTGTACTCTTTCTCAAACTTCGCACGGAAGGCGCGAATTGCGGGAAGAGGGGCGTCGACAGTTAAGCCAACATGGGCGACTGCGCCGTTAGCGGCTTCGCCAGCAAGTTCAATCACTTTTTGGCTCGTTAATACGGTTTCGCCGATGATTGGCTTATTCCAGCCTTGTTTGCGCAACTCGCGCAAGGCCCGGGCGGCCTCTTCTTCGTTGGTATAAACGAATAAGGCATCGGCATTGCTCTGCTTGGCTTTAATCACTGCGGCAGAAAAGTCGACTTGACCAGAATCGGTCGAAATATCGGCAACCACTTTGGTATTGGATTTTTCAAGCGCCTTCATTAACATTTCGCGCCCGCCTTTGCCAAAGTCGTTATTCACGTAGATCAACGCGAGGGTTTTTACCTTGGCCTGATCGGTAATGTAGCGAGCAATCTTAGGCATGGCGGTGGCTTGGGTAAAGCTCGTGCGAAAAACATAAGGGTTGCCTTGCATGGTGATGCTGGCAGCCTCGCCACCGGTGAAGTTAGGAATTTCGGCGCGGCGAGTTTCGGCCATGCTCACCATTATTGAGCCTGAGAATACTGGGCCAAAGACTGCAAATACGTCTTGGTCGATGGCTTTTTGCGTCAGCGCCTTGGCAATACCTGGGTTGGTTTGAGTATCTGCAGTAGTGCTTTGAATTTTGCGGCCCAAAATGCCGCCTACTGCATTAATCTCTTTGACGGCCAGCTCAACGCCATTCTTAAAGTTAGTGCCAGAGGTAGCACCCGCGCCCGACAATTCGACGATATTGGCGATGTTGACAGTCTGCTGGGCTGCTTGTTGAGCGAATAGGCCGCCAGCGTATAAAACTGAGCCCGCGATCAAAGCAGTGCTGAAAAGGGTTCTCACGGTTGTTTGCATTAAGGTGTCTCCAGTTTATAAAAATAAGTATGGTGATGATAAACGCATGGCAAACAAGCCCAATCGTACAATCTCGAAACATCTAAAAAATAGGTTTAAGCGTTATGACACAAAAAATCGGCATGATAGGTATTGGCTTCATGGGTCACGGAATTGCCACTAATTTGCTCAAGCATGGCCATTCGCTGGTGCTTTTAGAGCATGAGGGTAATCAACCGCTAGTCGATTTGGTTGCTGTCGGTGCTAAAACCGCAAAAACCCCGAGCAATTTGGCCGCGCAAGTTGACATGGTGATTTTGGTAGTCACAGGCTCTCCACAGGTTGAATCGGTGCTGCTTGGGGACGATGGTGTTCTCAATGGGATGAAGCCCGGCACCATTATTATCGATTGTTCAACCGCTATTCCAACCTCGACCGACAAAGTTGCTAAAAGCGTGATGGCTGCGGGCGGTTTATTTCTTGATTCACCTATGACACGAACGCCCAAAGAAGCGGCGCTGGGCAAGTTGAATTTGTTGGTTGGCGGTGATCCTGCCTTGTTTGAACGATGCAAACCGGTTCTGCAATGTTTTGCCGAAAATATTACCCATGCCGGGGCAATAGGCGCTGGCCATCGAATGAAGTTACTTCACAACTACGTGGCATTGGGGACGATTGCGGTTTTAGCCGAAGCTGCTGCATCAGCCAAAATCGATGGCATTGATTTGGCAACCTTTGTGGAAGTGCTGAGCAAAGGCGGCGGTGCCGGTGTTGCGCTGGAGCGGATTAAGCCATTTTTACTGAACGGCGACTCTAGCAATTTGCAATTTTCCATCGCCAATGCACTGAAAGACTTGGGCTACTACAACACCATGGCGCAGGATAGTGGGGCCGATCGCAATATCGCCGATGCTATTCAGCGTACCTTAGAGATTGCGGTACAAGACGGCCATGGGCAAAAACTGGTTCCGCAGTTAGCGACTGTGATTGCGGATAGGTCAAAGTGACGGAGACCTCTATCGTTACGAATTCTAGGGGATTAAACGGGTTTGACCATTTTCAAACAAAGCTGGATCGAAACGATCTTTTAACAGAACTGATTTGGTGGGCGATAAGTTAAGTGCCACCGCCCGATCAAGATATTTTGCAAGTGTGTTGGAGTCTTCACTGAGTAAGTGACTGACAGATTCGCAATCGCACTGCGCCAACAACTTAAAATCATCCTTTACCTTCACACGATCGTCGTCTGGATCGCGATGTAATTGTCGGATGATTAAGCCGCACCGCATGGCGTGATCAACGTTGAACGGCAAAACAATGAAGTTACGCAACGGCAGGTCGTTTATTGCCTGTTTCACTTGAAACTCAGAAATGACAATGGTTGATAAGTACATTGGCACTTGCCGCCGAGTGCATTCTCTGTAGTAAGCGATTGCAGTCTCATGATGAGGCCGAGAAGCGTCACTCATCGTGATAAGGAAACTTGTATCCAATAACGCACTGTTCAATGTATATCGCCGCGTAATTCATCCACCCAGCTTGTAGCGTTGGAAACATCTTTCCAAGCACTGGTACCCCTGCGGGTTAATTTAGAGAGCGCATCTTCATCGACAGTCGTCGTGTGCTCGACAAACCCAATTAAATGGGCATTGCGTAACTCGCGAGTTTTAACGTTGTAATCAGCTTTTATACGAAGCATGGCTAATTTGTAGAGACGGTTTATTGTGTCATCACGCAACACGTCTCGCTCTGTGCTTACTGTCAGACTGCTTCCATCTAAAAGCTTTACATGGGCATTGGCTTTCTTTAATCCACCTAAATCTTGAATTTCGCCGCGTATATATCGCTCCACCTGCACCCATTGATCAGCATCGTCAGCGCGATAGTCGGATTCTGAATTAACAATAACTGATCCGGGCAAATAAGGAGCTGAGATTCGATAAGCGACTTGTCTTGATTGACGTGCGTACTTTTGCCACCGCGCCATGACCTCGCGTCGTTTAGCATCGATATTGTCGAGAAAATCGCCCTCAAAGAGGATACGAAGGTCTCGAAATAGGGTGGGGGCTACTGAGATCGGCGTTGTTTCAATAGCAATAGAGCCTTTCCGAACTGCGACTTCAAGCGTTCTGGTGTCAATTTCCCTATTTTCACCCCGTAGAAAGGTCGCGATATCGGCTGAAAAGTCCGCTAGTTCACCAAGGCGCACCCTTTCCGGCGTCGCCTCATAGCCCGCAGAGCTGTCAATCATCGCAATAGTTATGCGTTGTGCTTCCATCGTTTCTCGATTTTAGCGGAATAGACGGTAACTTTAACGTTCGGTAAACGCTTTTTGTTGTGCCCTAAAAATTGGCTTCAAGAAATAAGTGAGTACCGTGCGGGTGCCGGTTAGCATATCCACACTGCCTGTCATGCCTGGAATAATCGGGTTTGTTTTGCTGCCGATGCTACCGTCTTGCTCCGCTGGTTTTGCGCTTCGCACGCGCACTAGGTAATAAGCATTGCCTTTTTCATCGGTGACGGTATCTGGGCTAATCAGTTCGAGCTTGCCTTTTAAGCCACCAAACACCGCATAGTCGTAAGCGGAAAGGCGCAAGGTGGCGGATTGCCCAACTCTCAACGTACCGATATCTTTTGGTGCCACACGAGCTTCTAAAAGCACGCTGTCATCAAGCGGAACAATCTCAGCGACATCTTTGCCAGGCTGCAAAACCGCACCAAGCGACTTTGTACTGAGTGTTTTTACAATCCCATCGACAGGTGCGCGAAGAACCGTCTTGGTAACTTTATCTGTCATGCCTGGCATGGTTTCAACTAATCGACTCATCTCAGAAGCGGTTTCATTTAACTCAACAGACGCGCGTGATTTGAATTGCGCTTCAACTTCGGTGCGCTTTTGCGTAATCTCTGCCATGCCTGCGGCAATGCGATCAATTGCTAAAACGGCTGAATCGCGCTCGGATTTACTTTTCAAAACATCGCGCTCTAAACGTACGATTTCCATATTCGATGCCGCGCCCAAACCAACCAATGGCTTCATCATTGCCAGTTCTTTGTCTTGACTCACTAGCATTTCGATGGAGGATTGCTTGCGGCTTTGCGCATCTTTTTGCTCTTGGCTGCGCTGCGTAATTTGGTTATCAAGCACCTTCATCGAGGTTTGCATTTCATGCCGACGTGCTGCAAACAATTCTTGCTCTCGAACGGTTGCCTCTTTTTCAGTAAACGACATTTCTTCTGGTACCGCAAATGAAGGCAAGCCTTTGGCTTCAGCACTGAGCCGTGCGTGTTTTAACTTCAATGTGTTGAGCCTTGCAACAACTTCAGCTTTTTGAGAATCAGCTCGGATAGTTTCAATACGAAGGAGAGGCTGGTCTTTTTTAACCTTGTCGCCTTCGCTGACCAAAATCTCGGCAACAACGCCACCGTCCAAACTTTGCACGGCTTGAACGCTGCGCGACGGAATCACCTTACCTTCGCCACGAGCCACTTCATCGACTTGCCAAACCGCTGCCCAGGTAATTAATGCGATGACGCAAAAAAGCGCTAAGTAGATAATTCTTTGCCCACCTTTTGGGGATTGCTCATTGATGGCGTCGATTGCTTCAGAGCGAAAATTCTTGTCGCCAGTTGCTAATTTTTTTTGGGCACGTAAGCGCTTGAACTCTGTGAGAAGTGCTTTCATAAAACTTCCTCTGTGGCTCTGTCGGTTTGCTTTTTAGCATGGTTTTTAGCAATCGGCGTACCGACGGTGACAACTCTCGATGTCTTAGGAACGGGCATCACTCGTGCAACTGGTTTAGCTTGTGCACGGATGTTGGCTGTAGCGGCTGTATTCGTGGCAGGTAGGCCTCGGAGCTTTTGGATAATGTAATCGCGCGGGCCGTCTTCAATAATCTTGCCTTTGTCGACCACAATGATTCGATCGACAAGTTCCAGCAACGACATTCGATGAGTGACAACAAGCATTGTTCTGTGTTGTGAAAACGCCTTTAGATTGGCAATCACTTGTGCTTCTGTTTTGCTATCCATTGAGCTGGTAGGTTCGTCGAGCAGCATGATAGGCGGTTCAGTAACAACCGCACGCGCAATGGCAACCGATTGTCTTTGACCTCCCGACAATGATTCGCCTCGTTCACCGATGGCTAAGTTAATACCTTGAGGATGCCTCTCGGTAAAACTGGATAAACCTGAAAGTGCTACTGCGCTCAGCACGGAAGAGTCGTCAGCCATCGGGCTTGCGATAGTGATGTTTTCTCGTAAGGTACCGAAGAAAAGCGTTAAGTCTTGCGGCACGTAACCGATGGATGACCGAATCTCAGCTGGGTCGATTTGTTTCGAGTCAACTGCATCAAAGCGAATCGTGCCTCCCGTGGGTTGATACAGGCCCATAATGAGTTTTTCGATGGTCGATTTGCCAGAGCCTACTGCGCCAATAATGGCCACTCGTTCACCCGCCTTAACGGAGAATGAAACACTGTCGAGCGCTGGCATGCTGGAGTTTGGATATTGAAACGATACTTGATCAAACTGTAAGGCGCCTTGCATACGGCTACGCATCACGAAGCGGCTATTGTCGCTACGCTCTTCCTGTTTATTCATGATCGCGTCAACGTTCTGGTAGGAGCTACGTGTGTTGTCGTACTGAATGAGCAATGACGATAACTGCCCTAATGGTGCCAATGCTCTGCCCGCTAACTGACTACAAGCAATTAATGCGCCCATGGTGAGTTGGTTATTGACGATGAGATACACACCCAAGATGATGGTTGACACGGTTACCAGCTGATTCACAAACGCCGTGCTGTTGACAGCCACTGCGCTCCAAAGTTTAATTTTTGCGCCGACGTGCGACAGGTGTAAGCCGCTTTCTTCCCAGCGTTTTTGAATGCGCCCTTCAGCGTTCAAACCTTTGAGTGTTTCTAGTCCTACTAATGCTTCAATCAGGGTGGCGTTACGTTGTTGACCTGCACGCTGCGTTGAATCGGTGAGCGGCTTCATGCGCTTTTGCACTGCCCAAGAGATAAATAAAACAATACCGTAGGCGATTAACGTTGGTACAACTAGCCAACCGCCTATAGCGGCAATGACTACAAGAAAGATAATTGAGAACGGCAGATCAACCAGCATGCCTAAAGTTGCGGATGTTAAGAACTCTCGAACCGATTCGAACGATCGTAGATTGGCGGCGAATGAACCGACAGAGGCTGGCCGTTCTTCTAATCGTGAGTTGAGTACCTTGGCCATCACTCGGCTCGACATTTCATGATCGACACGCTTACCCGCGATGTCGATAAAGTGAGCTCGAAGTATTTTCATGACTAAATCGAAGCCCAGTACGAGGGACACGCCGATGGCAAATGTCCACAAGGTTTCAAGGGCGTTATTGGGTATGACTCGGTCATACACATTCATCGTAAACAAAGGCACTGCCAGCGCGAATAGGTTAACGAGAACCGACGCAACTAACACGTCACGATAAGTACGCCAGGGTTTTAAAATCGCGCTCCAAAACCAATGGCCGGTGGCGTCGGTTTTAGTCTCGCGCGAACGCTCGTCATACTCAAAACGTGGCTTGACAGAAATGATGTAGCCGATTGATTGGGCTTCAAGGTCTTTGAGCGAGAACTCAACAGGCTCGCCGGGCGATTGAGGGTAGATCACTTTCGCCGTCGAGTTTTCGCGATCAATCTCGGTAATCAAAACGGCACGCTCGTCGGTCAGCAGCGCAACCACAGGGCATAGCGGAGCCATTCGCCTATCGATGACGTGCTTGCTCATTCTGGCTACTAGCTTTGCACGATTCGCAGCGCGAATGAACATTTTCGGGCTTAATCGATTGTTCTCGATAGGTAAGCCCGCGATGAGCGCTTCTCTTGAGGTCGGACGACCATTGATTCGAGCGGCTTCATACAAACAATGCAGAAGCGGGTCATCCAATACGTCTCGGGGATCTACTCGCCATGACTTTGCATCCACGCCATTGGGTGTGGTTGTCGAACTGGCGCTAGTTTTGCTCGCGGTTGAAGCGGCATTGGTAAAAGTAGTAGGCATATCACCCTAGTGTGACGAATTGCACTGCACGTAGACATTGCCAAGCGATCAGTGGCTTAATTTGTGCCGTCAGCGGCGAGTTATTTTGCGGTCTGTGGCCAATGTTTGTGAAAGATTATTAACTGTTGCCGTTAGTTCTTTCAAAGCATGCGTCGGTCGTGCGACTTCCCCAGTTAGAGCGAGTTCCTCCCAAACTATCAGGATTCAATTGCTAAGGAACGTTCGATGGCTACTTCCACATCTACCCTAAGACTGCGATCAATCAACTCACCGCAGGCACTTGAAGGGTGCGATTTGCTGTTTGATATTGCCTTTGTTGCCGCCGCAAATGTTCCGACAAATTTGAACTTAAACTTTGCCGGCATCGCCGACAAGGGTGAGGATTATCAAGCTTCCTTTCAAGCTTCGTTTGATGGCGGACGGAGCTTTAAAACTTATAGCGGAACCGGCCTTGATGTACCTGTTGGTTGTACGGGAGTCTTAGTCAAAGTTTCTTCCATCGAGGACCAGATCTTTGAGAAAAGCGAACGAGTAACGATAACCGCTTCAGTAAATCAAGATACCTTAACAAGCTCAGGTCTTATTGTGAATGACGATAGGCCAGCTCTGACGGTAGTGTCTGTAACTGGAGATGAAAAAGTTGAGGGTAACAACTTAGTATTCACCGTTAAACTTGATGGAAATATCCCGAATACGCAGTTCCCGCCGGGCAGCGTTTGCCCGCACCCAGCGTGGACTTGTACGCAAGATGGGGGCAAGGGCACGATTGATTTAGGTGGCTATTCGGTGACGTTGCAGGAGCACAATTCGGTTTGGGTGCTGACAAACAAGGCGACATGCACATCGACGAGAATTTGGGGTGATCCGCACGTCGATATAGGTAACAACGGCAGCACAGAGTTCGATTTTAAAAAATCGATGTCGTTTCAACTCTCCGATGGTACGAAGATCACGGTGGATACCGTAGCTTGGGGCAATAGCGGCGAAACTTTATCGTCGAAACTTACTATCACCGATTGGTGCGGCAATAAAGCCATGGTTGTGACCGGCTTAGGCTGGGACAGTGATGGCGTTGGAAATCTCAATGTGCAAAAAATTGATGGTCAAGGTAAGGCGCTTGACCTCGCAACGCCTGACGGCGCATTTACGCTGTATGAAAACCCTAACGGGAACTGGAACATTTTCGACGGTCGAGCCGCCAATCAAAATTTGATTAATAAGCTTGAATCTGGTGAGCTTGTCGACTGCGGCAGCACGGTGAATTTGAGTGTTGCGGCCGGTACGGCAGTATTGAGGCAAGACTTCTTGGCACCGATTGAAGTGTCGATGGACAATGGCGTTACATGGTCCTTGGCTAACGCAGGTTCTGTGCGCGTTCCAACGGGTATTGGCTCCTTCCTAGCACGTGTTGCGACGGTTGATGACGAGATTGCAGAGATCGCAGAAAACTTAACTTTATCTGCAAAGTCGGGAACCTCTACGGCGAGTGCCCTAGGCAATATTCTCGATAACGACGCAATCCCATCAACCGTGACTTGCGTATCAAGCGTCACCGCTAATGAAGGCGAGCCGTTGCAGTTTGAGGTCGTGCTGAGCGGCGCTTCAACTGTATCGACAAACCTTACTCTGAACCTTGCTAACGGCACAGCTACGGGTGGCGTCGATTTTGCAACTACCAACGTGCAAGTGTCATTCAATAACGGCTGGACTTGGTCGACATCAAGTTCGAATGTTATCAGCGTACCGGCGTGTACTTCGTCATTGTTGGTGAAGGTTGCAGGGATCGACGATCAAGTTTATGAAGGCCCTTCAGAAGCCTTTACATTAAACGCTTCCGCTAACGGTGGCAGCGCCTTTGGCATAGGCACGATTTGCGAAAATGATAGTGCACCGAAGGTGTTGTCGATTAGTGATGCGGCGGCCAGTGAAGGCGATGCGTTGAACTTTACTGTTCGATTGACTGGTGCTTCAGCATCCGAAACGTCTGTGAACTTAGCTGCTGCGAACGGCACAGCTGACGGCTCTGATTACGGCGATAGGCTACAGGTATCTTTTGACGGCGGTGTTAATTTTGTCAATGTTGTAGGCGCCAGTGTCAATGTGCCGCCAGGTGTTATCTCGTTTGAAGTAAGAGTTGCGTCGACTGAGGATTCCAACGTTGAGGCGGATGAGACATTTACTTTGCAAGCAAGCGCCAATGGCGGCTCGGCAACAGGTAATGCGGTGATTTTGAATGATGACGCGCCACCCCCACTTGTTCAAGCGACGGTGACCTGTGTGTCGAGCGTTACTGCTAACGAAGGTGACCCACTTCAATTCGAAGTGGTGTTGAGCGAAGCTTCGGCAGTTGCCACCAACGTTATTTTGAATCTAGTTAATGGCACGGCAACTGGCGGGTTAGATTTCGCCACTACCGGCGTACAGGTTTCCTTCAACGGCGGCCAGACTTGGTCCACTCTGGCAACGAATAACGTCAGCGTACCGCCAGGCTCAGCATCGTTGCTAGTGAAGGTAGCAGGCCTTGAAGATACCGTTTACGAAGGGGCGACTGAAACATTTACTTTAAGCGCCTCTGCTAACGGCAGAACGGAGTCTGGCATCGGTACGATTTGTGAGGACGACGCTGCACCAAAGGTTCTGTCGATCACAAATGCCTACGCTATTGAGGGCGAAAACCTACAGTTCAATGTGCAACTTACCGGGGCTGCTACGTCGGAAACAACGGTTAATTTAGCAAGCACCAATGGCACAGCCAATAGCAGTGACTTTAGCGATAGATTTCAAGCATCATTTGATGGCGGCATAACGTTTGTAAACGTTAACGGAACAAGCGTTAATGTACCAGCGGGTGCGACTTCGTTTGTGGTTCGCATCGCTACCACCGAAGACACCATAGTTGAATCCGATGAGTCTTTCACATTGCAAGCTAGTGCCAACGGTGGCTCTGCCACAGCGACAGCAACGATTGCGGATGATGATGTTGCTCCGCCACCCCCTCCGCCGCCACCTCCAGTTCAAGCAACTGTAACCTGCGTTTCAAGTGTCACTGCTAATGAAGGCGAAGCCCTTCAGTTCGAAGTGGTGTTGAGCGAAGTGTCGACGGTCGCAACTGCGGTAACGCTGAATCTTTCAAATGGCACTGCAACATCGGGCCTTGATTTTTCTTCATCGGGAGTACAAGTATCGTTCAACGGCGGTCAAACTTGGACAACGTTGACGTCGAATTCAGCGAATGTTCCCCCAGGCTCTAGTTCGCTTTTGGTCAAAGTCGCCGGACTTGAGGACAATGTCTACGAGGGCGCGACAGAAGCGTTCTCTCTAACGGCGTCTGCTAATGGTGGCTCTGCTACCGGCATCGGTACGATTTGTGAGAATGATGATGCGCCAAAGGTACTTTCGATAAGCAATGCTTCTGCGAGTGAAGGCGAGGCATTGAATTTCAATGTAGCTTTGACTGGTTCATCAACATCTGAAACAACTGTTAACTTAGCAATTACAAATGGCACAGCTAATGGGAGTGACTTTAGCGATAGGTTCCAAGTGTCATTTGATGGTGGCACATTCTTTATAGGCATTACCGGAACAAGTGTTAGTGTGCCAGCTGGTATAACTTCGTTTATGGTTCGAATGGCATCCACGGAAGATAGCATTGTAGAAGCTGACGAAACTTTTTCTTTGCAAGCGAGTGCCAATGGTGGCTCGGCAACGGCAACAGCGACAATTCTGAACGATGATGTTGCTCCGCTACCGCCACCGCCTTCTCCTCCTCCGGTGGTTGAGGCAAAGGTTTTGGGTGTTTCATGTGCGTCTGCCAATGAGGGCGACCCACTACAGTTCGAAGTCACTTTGGATGGGGCTCCTGCCACCACCAATGTCACCTTAATTCTTACGAGTGGAACTGCAACTGCCAACGTGGACTTTGCAACGACTGGCGTACAAGCCTCTTTCGACAATGGACATACTTGGACGACACTGACGAGCAATTCCGTTTCCGTACCTGCTGGAAGTACTTCGTTACTTGTCAAGGTGCAGAGTATCGAGGACAACATTTATGAAGGCGGCTCAGAAACATTCAGCTTAACTGCCGCAACCAAACTAAGTTCCGCCTCAGGTATCGGTTCCATCTTGAATGATGAAGAACCGATTCTGGGCATTTCATCGGTCGGTGGAGGCTGTGCGATCGAAGGTAGTTTTCTTCAATTTGATATTGGTCTACATGGCACTGTTTCTTATCCGACTGTACCACCGGGTAGCACTTGCCCGCCTGAAAACTGGACATTCAATCAAACGGGTAGTTCAGCGACGATTGATTTGGGCAACTACTGTATTCAGTTACAAGAAAAATTGGCCAGCTGGACATTGCTTAATAAAGAAACTGGCCAATGCACTCGCATCTGGGGTGACCCGCATGTGGACATTGGTAACGACGGTCAGATAGACTTTGACTTCAAAGAAAATATGACCTTCCAACTCAGTGATGGAACGAAAATCACCGTGGACACGGTTGAGTGGGAACGCAGTGGTCAAACGCTGTCGTCCAAACTTACGATTACTGATTGGGCTGGGCAAAACGCCATGGTGGTAACAGGCCTTGGTTGGTTTAGCGATGGTGTTGCAAACTTGAAGGTCGAAGAATTCGAAGGGCAGGGCCAAGCGCTTGATCTAGGCACCAGCGATGGGTCGATGACTTTGTATGAAAACAACGCGGGTGGTTGGAAAATTTTTGATGGTCGGGCAGCAACCCAAGTACTAGTCGATCAACTGGAAAATGGCCTTCTAGTCGACCCTGGGAGCACTATCACTTTGGCGCTTTCTCAAGGTAGTGCAACCCTTGGGGCAGACTATCTCGACAAGTTAGAAGTCTCAATGGACGGCGGTAAAACTTGGATTGCGACCGAAGCGGGGACGGTTCGAATTCCGGTCGGAGTCGATCATTTGATCGCCAGGGTGCCCACCATAGACGATACAACTGCTGAGCCACTCGAGCATGTTCGATTAACGGCCACCGCCAGCACTACTGCCGGGAGCGCAGACGGTACAATTTTTGATAATGATGCGACTGTGTGCTCCTATTCAGTGTCTTTAACGGAAGCTCCCCATGTCGATACCTGGGTCACTGTGCAGGTTGGCGGTATTACCGCGCAGGGCGCAACTTTGTTTAATAGCGATGGCCAAGGTGTCGATGGAAGTGCCGTTAAGGTATTGGTACATGCGGGTGAGACTGAGTCGCAACCGTTCTTATTGCAAAATCCTGCAAACGCAACGGGTGGTACTCACTTACCTCTGAATTTAACGATTACTAACCTTGAAGCAGTGACTGCGCAAACAGCGTCCGCAAACTCTGATGCCCCAACTTTGAGAGATATCTTGCTTGATACTGGTGAAGGTGAGATTGATTTGGCTGCACTTGGTGTGCAGGCTGACCCCCGCTTGACTGCAACGGTTGTTGCCGGTGTTGAGAGCAAGTTGGGCGCGGCTGACATTCATGGTGGCGCAATTGATATTGAGCATTTGCTTCATAAACCTGCGGCTGCTTCAGAGGTTTAAGCGGGCGCCGCAATGCGCTAGTTCAAGTCTTGCCTAGTCTAAAATGCTAGGCATGATGAATCATTTCTTGTCGGCGAGTTACCTCAGGGTGGTTCGCCCCCTCGCCCTGCTAAGTGTCGCTAGCTTGCCTTTACTGGCGTTTGGGCAGAATGGTTCTCAATCAGCCTCTGAGCGATACTTTGCCGATGTATTGCGCAATTCGCTAGAAACCTACGCCGACGTGAAGGCAAAACGAGCTACTTGGGAAGCTCAACGCCACGCAGCTCGGGCCGCTGGCAGTGCTGGTGCTCCGCGCCTTGATCTAAACGCCAATGGCGGCGCTGAACGCTTAGCGCCGACCAGCAGTGCTGCGGGTAGCTCTACACAGTCGGGCGCGTCTGCGCGTGCCAGTTTGAACCTAAGGCAGCGTCTTTTCGATGGCGGAGAAACCCGCAACACTACCCAAAAGCAAGAGCGATTGGCCAATGTGCGCTTGTTCGAGTTACAACAATCTCAACTCACAGCCATGCAAGAGTTCGCTAAGGTGTGGATGGATAGCGTGCGCGCTACGGAATTAGTGGCCGTCTCGCGAGCCAGTTTAGAAAGTCATGAGCGAATCATGACTTTGTTGCAAACTCGGGTTGGTTCTGGGGTGTCTCGTGGCGTTGATTTGTATCAGGCGCAAAGCCGGTTTTCGCAAGCAAAGCTCGCGCTGCTGGCCGATGAAACTTCGCTCGAAGACGCGCGAATTAAGTTTCTTCGATTGGCAGGTGTGATGCCGCCTTTGTCTAACCACGGCTTTGAAGTCGCAAAAAATCGCTTACCGTCAAGTTTGCGTACAACGCTTGATGAAGCGATTACCACGTCTGCTTCCTTACGTGCCGCGGGTGAAATCGCTGCTGCAACGCGTAATGACTTGCTTATCGCCCAAGGTGCGGATTCGCCGCGCGTAGCGTTAGAAGCGCGCCATGATTTGGGAGCAAGGACGCCGCTAATACGAGATGCCGCAGGGTCTAGTGTTCAGCTAACGCTATCTTTAAATTTATTCGATAGTGGCGGCAACCGGGAACGAGCCAATGAAGCTGTGCAAAAGCTTGACGCATCGCGCCAACAATTTTTAGATGAGTACACCAAAACCGAGCAGAATGTTCGAACTGCTTGGAATGACGCCGTACGATTTGAGCAAACCGAACAAAATACCAACGGTTTTATCGATTCGATTGCGAAGACTCGCGAGGCTTACCGAGCCCAATATGAAATCGGTCAGAGATCGCTTTTAGACGTATTGAACTCTGAACTGGAATACACAAGTGCAGTGCGACAAAAAATAAACGCACGTGCCGATCTTGCAACCGCAAGGTTACGATTGTTAGCGCTAACTGGGCGCGTGACTTCGCAGTTACGGTTGCCGCTGGCGAACGAGACTATGGTAGCTCCAGCACCTTGGCCTGAGAGGGCTGTGCAATCGGTAGATTACCCCGAAGTCCAGCCAACGCAATGGCTTCCGTCAAAGCCTATCGAACCAATAGTGTTGTCGGAAGCTGCTGCGCCGGTGGTACGTCCATCGCCCCAGCCGGTTGCGCTTGTCTCCCGGCCTGTCGCGCCGGTGAAGCAAGCGCAGTCACCCGTTGAAGTGGTCTTGCCTGTCAGCTCTGTTGCACCGAGTTCACCAGAGCAAATTAGAGCGAACATGGGGCGTTTGCCTTCGCAACTTAATCGAGATTTCCAAAATTGGCTGGGCGCGGTTGCCAATGGACGAAAAGAATTACAAGATATGTGGTACCAAGGCGGAGCGGTAGCCCCAACGATTTGGCGCGACGGGGTTGTTGCAGCCAAAGGTGATATGTCGACAGTGATACGCCAATTCGATGTTCAGAGTAGTTCAAACGCCGAGCAGCAAATTCAATTGGGGCTTGTTGCTCTAGTAGGTGATTATTGCGTGCGTAGCGCGCAAACTTGGAAGCTACTCACCAGTGCTTCGGCTGGGCCGATGTGGCGGATCGTGAGAGAGCGCTCTGTTGCAGCGCCTATGTCGCGGTGTAGTTTGTAAGTGAATGGCGGCCGCCGTCTATTTAAGACAAGCCCTTTGCTAACTCTTCCGCCCAGCTCGAGGATCACCGCTAAATGACTTATTGGGATAATGCTTACACTGCCCAGTGGAGGTTAAGGCTGGAGACGTGATCCCAAATTTGCCGAACCGGCGCCATCGGTTAGGCAGACCAGGCCGGTACCGCAAGCACGAGTCTGATCAGTGCCCGCTGGCTGTCGGTACCGGTCTTTCCTAGTGCGCTCTGCAATTGGGTACGAAGTGTGTTGCGCGACACTTGGCGCGATTGGGAAACCGTGTCAAGACTTTCGCCCTCAGCTAGGGCACGTGCCAAATAGGCTTCTGCGGGCGATAACCCAAATAATTCGGCAAGCTGTTCGTTAGAAGCGAGTGGCCTAAGCACACAGTCGCCGAGTAAGCCAAGTAGTTCGGCTCGGGTGCCCGCCAGCGCAAATTTCTCATCTGGCGGCATGCGCATCAGGGTGAGACAGCGGCCAGGGTTTGTTAGGTCGCCTAGGTTGACGTGGATCGGCACGCCGTCTTGCGCCGTTCGTCGCATCGCCACTCGCAATGCAGACTCGTGGTGACGGTGTACTGCAACGAGACGGCGCTGCCGAAGGCTCAAGATGCCGCTGTCGCGCAACCAAGCCTCTCCTTGAGCATTGCTATGCAACAGCTCACCTGTGGAGCTCATTGCGAACAGACAGAGCGGTGCCACGCGCTGTGCCAGTCGGCCGAGCGCACCATCAGCATTGCTTAGGCCTATGCGGTGGTTCAATTCGCAAGCTCGGCGGACGTGCGGATATAGCCGCTTTAGAAAAAGTATTTCGTTGTCCTCGAAGGCACCTCGGTTTCGGGATCGCAAAACACTTAACTTGGATGCCTGCGAGCCACGTCTTTCGACGATTCCTCCTAGGCTGTAAAACAGATTTTGAGGTTGCAGCCAGTCGCCGTAGAACTCGGTGCCGGAAAGTCGGTCGTCTGGATAGAGCATCGTTGACGTGACGACCGCCCCAGATCTCAGGCCCTCTTCATTGGCCGCCCAGACATTTTGGGCGCTGAAGTGCTCCGCGTAGCGTGCTACGGCCCAATCTTCGAATCCCACTGTTCGGAACATCACACCAGTAGCATCGGCTTGGACAAACTGCGAGTCGAAATCGTGAATGAAGAGTGAGGCGTGAGTTGATCCGAGTGCTGTGGTCAATCCTTGCAGTACCAAAGGCCAGCGCTCAGGGTCCAGCGCAGCTTGATAGATAAGATCAATCAAGTGATCGAAGGTCTCTTCGCCGAGTGCGGGCATGGGATGCAATTACATGATGATTAACGTGTTGGAACTATGAACACTCTTTGTGACGGTGTGTTGTCATTTTGTTAAATATAGGCGTTGCGTTGGGTTGCAGCTACCCCGTCATTCAAGGACCCTTGCAAACTAAATCGTAGGTCAGCGGATCTTTGCTACGGCGCAGGTTGTAGTACTTCGACAAGTTATCTCGCGCAGGTACCATGTAGGCCGCATACCCGCGCCGTCCTACGGCCTCGTAGTCGCTTGCTATATAGCTTGCCGCGCAGCCATTCAAGTTCACGTAGGCAACTGAATACTCTGCCAGCCCAAAATTGATTGAACAGCCTATGCCTGTTTTGATATTGGCCGAATAGGGTGGTGGCCAATAGGGTTCGGTGTCGGAACCTACACCGTTTGGATACAGCGCGTCCACGCGGTCAGTGCATTGGCGTACTTGAAGATCCTTTCCGGTAAATTCACGCGTCATTCTTTTGGACAGTTGATCGTAAGTGATTGATTGCGTGGTTCCTACCCCGCTGCTGCCGACTGATGTGGTCCCCGCCGTGGTACCTGACGAGGTGCCGGCGTAGTACCCAACGTTTTGTCGGTCCAGCCAACTGTAACCACCCCCCCCCTTCGTGCCGCAGTACATGTGCGGTGTTCCCCTTAGTATGAAGACGGCATCGGGCTCCGACCAAGGGAAAGGCAAAGGTTGTGTGGACAATTCAACACAACGTTTCCACGCCATCGCGGAGTCACTTGGCGCGGGGTCGACGGACGAGAGTAGGAATGTGTCCGGAGCACTTTTCCCATCCCAATTCACACATACCCGGTATCCAGTGCCACGTACGATCACGTTGACGACAGTGCCGTGAACGTTTGCGCACTTTAATAGCGGCTTCGAACGTGTGACGAATTCTTTATAGTTGAAATCAGCGCCTAATGATTCAGCGGCAATAAAGATATTTAGTGCATCTGAAAGCACGGGGCACCGCCCCTTCCATGTTTGTAAAGCTTTAATGTACGAGTCTTGCGACAGCACGAGCGATAGGTCGGAAAAGAGGGAACCGGATGTGACGTTTGCGTGCGCTTTTACCAATTTGGAAAGCTCAGCTTGCACTTCGAGCGGTTCACAACTCAGACTCGATGAGTCTGGCACCACATTGAGAGGGCGTAAAGCCTCGACTGCTACATACGATTCGGTTTGGATAACCATCTTACCGGCAACAGCTTGGCTCACGCCAATGCGCGTCAGCACATCGCTTGACGACGCGACGAATCTGAGCGGGTCAGCCAGCGGAGAGTCCTTACCAAACCCCTTGTTTCTGACGCTCGTTAGCGCTGCATCGATGCCGTTGACAGACGGGCCTGAGAGCTTGGAAACTGCAGCTAACAAAAACGTATACGCAACACCCGAATCGGAATTGCTGCCTTTCACCATTGAAGGCTCCGTCACCAAGGGATCGATGTCAGTTCCTGTGAGTAGTTTCAGATCATCAATTAAACCTTGTCTTGCCGCCGAAACCGTTGCTTTGCTCGGCTTTGAGATGCCTGAACCAATAGTTGCCTTCGCGCGTAGCAAATCAGTTAAGGCGGTAATTTGGGCAGTTCGCTCGACGTCGTTACCTGATGCATCCAGCACAGAGCGCAGCCATGGTAACGAAGTACCTGTCACCTTGTCCCCAGTTGCTTCGTCAATATACGTCCCGGCCGATGCCAAGAGTTCAATCACTGAGGTACATCCCTTGGTTGTCTTCAGGATGTACTTTCCTTGAGCGTCCGATGTTGACATTCCGATGGATTCGGCGGGGTCCATGTCATGGCAGACCGCTTGGATGGTGGCGTTGGCCACCGGGCCCTTTACAACGCTCCCGCTCAAAGTCAGCGCTTGGGCGGATGTGGAGCTAGCATTCGACGAGGAGCTGCTAGAGCTTGGGCCGCCCCCGCCCCCACCACATCCCGCGATAAAACCAGTAATCAGGCATACGCTAGCAAACTTCCACATGCTTTTCTCCTTTGATTGATGATCATTATTGGAATAAGCGCTCTGTGCTGTCTTCATCCATTTGAGTGATGACAAGCCGAACTTATTCGCCGTAGTCGGATTGCAGGCAGCGCCGCTTGCTGCAGGATCATCTCCGACTGATAGTTGACCCCTTAGCTTTCTGACGCAACGTGCAGCAAACATGTTTGCCTTTCTATTTCATCGTTGGCCCCCTTAAATGTGGCCATGCGTCGACGGTTGAACTGTAAGCGTCCGGGCAAGTCATCTTCCACATTGATTTGATTCGGTTCAAGATCGCGTTTTTACAAAACCATGAGAACCGATCAGATGAGTGAAGAAGT